>JAAETT010000248.1 GCA_024228115.1 bacterium | reverse complement strand
TCTCACGCGCCAAGTCCAAGCCTGGCAAGACGATCGCAACCGAACGACGAAGGGCGTCGACTGGCAATTCACGACCCAACAAGCCCGCGTGAAACTGCGACGACTCTACCCCCAGCTTTTGGTGTGACAAGGGACTAGGATCCGCTGCGTTCAGAGATGAGGCGAGACTTTGTCGCCAACCTGTCGCCAAGCCCAATCCACTCTCGTAACTACCCGGAATCCTTCTATTCCCCCCCCCCTTTCCGCCTGGTTCGAATCCATGAGGGCCCACGCTTGACGTCGCGATCTTGCTCGGTTTTGGTGCGCGAACCCTTGTCGGACGCCTGGGCTGCGAAGGCGCACCTAGAGGGTGGCTCGAGCAGACGAGGTTGGTGCTCGAGTAGGGGTGGGTCGGGCTGGTCCCCAAAACGACTCAGGCGGATTCGACGAGCATCACCTCGCCTGCACTGATCCAATTCACCGCGACGCCTCGAACTGGCAGTGCGCCAACACTCCTCACGGCAGCCGCGTAGGCTGCCAGCTGTGGCCAGTACTCTCCGAAACGCCCCCGTCGGTCATCGATCTGGTCTGACTTGTGATCGATGATCCAGTAGCCGTCGCGAGTCTCGACGAGCAGGTCCATCGAGCCGTGGACGGTGCTGCCTTCATCGTTCAGGGCCAGGAAGGGTGCCTCGGTGCGTATCGCAGTCGGGGTGAGTTCGTGGGTCAACCATTCTTCGAATCGAGCGACCGCTGTACAGATGGCATCGACGCCTCCTTCCGGCAGGTCCGCGCCAGTGGCTCGAGCCAGGAACTCACGCCGTTCGGGGTGGCCGAAGAGAACTTCGAATGCGCGGTGCAGGAGGTTGCCGCGTTCGGCTGCACTGCCTCGCAGGCTTGTTTCGAATGGTTGGGCGTAGCTCACGGTTCGCAGGGGGCCTGGTACTGAGACGGTCGCCGTATGCAGCGCAGAGGGAGCGATCTGGTCCGGAGTGAGGGCACTCGGATCTGGCGCTTCGCAGGGAACGATTGCGCGGCGACCGAGCGTGGGAAGAGGAAGCTCGGTTTCGGGCGCTGTGATCTCGTCCCCTCCGGGTTCCGCGTGGATGACGCGGCAAGGGAAAGGTTCGCCACCCGCGGTCAGGCCGTCGGGTCCGAACTCGAGCCTGGCAGCTTTACGCAGCAGAGACCAGTAGGTGATCGCCTCGTCCTGACCGGTTTTGAGCTTCTCTCGCAGGTACTCGGGCCACTGGAGGATCACGCTCTCACGAGCTCGGGTGAGGGCGACGTACAGCAGGCGATGAGCGTTTCGCTGCCCCCGGCGTCGCAGGGGCTCCTTGAATCGGTCCTCTGCTTCGGCGGAATCGAAGTTCGGAGAGATTTCGAGGGATGCGCGGTCGAGGACTCCGTCGAGATCGCCAAAGTCCTCGAACCACACGGTGATGTCCGGTAGCCGTGGGTCAACGTTCTGGTCGAGGCCTGCGATGAGCACCACCGGCCATTCGCGCCCCTTGGCAGCGTGCCAGGTGTAAGCGGCCGGATATCGCCGTTCTTCCCGGGCTCGCCGGCGAAATGTAGACCCACCGCATGACAATCCGGGAGGAGGCGGCATGCGGGTGCAAGCGAACGGGAAGGTGAGGCGGTCGAGCGAGGAGTGGCGGGAGATTCTCGACCGGTTCGAGAGGAGCGGGATCTCGCAGCGGGAGTTCTGCC
>JAAETT010000247.1 GCA_024228115.1 bacterium | reverse complement strand
GTCGAGCGCCAAGCCGCGGAGATCGCCGAGATCAAATCCCAGCGGCTCCATGCCGAATTCGTACGTGGCGTCGCCCACGAGCTCCGCAAGCCCACGGAAGAGGTGCGCCACCGCGTGGAGGAACTCAGCGCATCCCTGGCACCTGAATTCTCCGCGGGCCTGCGCCGCATCCGTGCCGCAAGCCGCGAGATGTCCCGGCGACTCGATCTGCTGCTCTTCCACTCGGGTCTCCGCCTCGATCTCCAGCGGATCGATCTGGTGTGCGTGGTCGACGATGCGATCGAGGCGACGCGGGTTGGCTGCCCCGACCGCAACTACGAGGTTGATCACGAGCTGGTCCGGCTTCCCATGCTCGGCGATCCAAGTCGCTTGCTCTCCGTGATCGAAAACTTGCTCGACAACGCGGTCAAGGCAACCGACGCGGGGCAGACCATCCTCGTTCGCACATCCCTGGAAGCGGGCGGCGAACAGCGGGGCAGCCAGGTTCGGTTGGAAGTCGTAGACGCGGGACGAGGCATCCCGCCCGATCAGCTGGAGGAGATCTTCCATCCGGGCGTGGGTCTCGAGCCCAGTGGATTCGGCCTCGGCCTCTCGCTGTGCCGTGAGATCGTGCGGAAGCACGCCGGCACGATCGATGTGGTTTCGAAGCCAGGTAGAACCATCTTCTGCATTCAGTTGCCGCAGTTTCACTCGAGGGAAGGCCATGACAGCAGCCGCGTCCATTCTTCTGGTTGAAGATCACGAGGGCACGCGCTCGCAGCTGAGCGAAGCACTGGAGTCCTCCGGTTTCAGCGTCATCTCCACTGCAGATGGCCGCGAAGCACTCGAAGCCCTGCGCAGTCGCCCGGTAGATCTGATCCTCAGTGACTATCGGATGCGCCCGATGGACGGGCTCTCGTTGCTCCGAGCCGTGCGGAAGACCTTGGAGGTGCCGTTCGTCCTCTACAGCGCGGGAGCCGATGCCCAGGCGGTGTTCGAAGCAGGCCGCGAAGGGGCAGTGCGCTTTCTGGAGTTCCCCTTCCGATTTGCGGACCAACTCCTCCCCACGATTGCAGATTCCCTGGGCCGGCGAAGCGCGGCCACTCGCGACGAACCCCGGGTCGGCGCCGAGCGCCTCATTGGCTCTTCGGCCGCCATGCGGCACGTACGAGCCACCATCCATCGGCTTGCTCCCACGCGCACGACCGTGTTGATCCACGGTGAGACCGGCACGGGCAAGGAACTGGTGGCCCGGGCCATCCACGAAGAGAGCGGGCGCGATCCCTTCGTCTCCGTATCCGTGCCCGAGCTCTCGGAAGGCCTGCTCGAGAGCGAACTCTTCGGCCACACCCGAGGAGCCTTCACCGGAGCCGTCGCCTCTCGCCCGGGCCTCTTCGAGGCCGCGAGCGGAGGCACGCTCTTCCTGGACGAGATCGGCGATTCGCCAATGTCCGTCCAGGTCAAGCTCCTCCGGGCCCTCGAAACCCGGGAGATCCGGCCCGTCGGCGGCGCGACCCCACGCAAGGTGAACGTACGGGTCGTCGCAGCGACGAACCGCGACCTGGCCGAGATGGTCCGCGGCGGGGAGTTCCGCGAGGACCTCTTCTACAGAATTCGCGGTGCGTCGGTTCAGCTTCCTCCGCTTCGCTCTCGGACACGCGACATCGAGACCATCGCCCAGGTGCTGGTTTCCGAGATCGCCGAGTCTGCCCGTGTTCCGGTTCCCAAGCTGGATCCTGGATTTCTCGCAGCCTTGGAGCACTGTCCCTGGAAGGGCAATGTCAGAGAGCTCCGGGCTGTCCTGGAGAACGTCATCCTCTGGAGGGATGGCGACGGGCCGCTCGAGCGGATTCACCTGGTCGAAGCGCTGGTGGCCATGAACCCGGATCTGAGTTCGGAGGACCAGCTGCTCGCCCAGAAGATCCTCGATGCCTTCCGCCGCCACGGCTGGAACCAGGAGGCCGCCCGACGGGAACTCGGCCTGACGCGTGGCGAGTGGCGCAGCCGGTTCGCTCGGCTGGGGCTCGATGCGGTGAGGCGCAGGCGGCGGTGAAACGCGCGATCGTGTCACTCCTCGGGTTTCTGGCGATGTGGAGCACGGCCTCCGCAGAGCCCGACGTCCTCGAGGATGTCGTCGATCCGTCCCCCCATCAGATCGTGCAGGCTGCATTCGATCGGATGTTCAACTACCCCTCGGTACGGAGCGTGACCCTCCGCATCCACCGCCACGGCGACCGCGTCACCTACCGCTCCTTCGACGTCGTCTACAAGAAGATCGATGGACGCGGCCGAACTCTCCTGCGCTTCACCGAGCCCCCTTACCTCCGAGGCAACACACTGCTGATCATCGAGGAGGACGACGGCAGGAACGACACCTGGATCTACCAGCGAGAGCTGCGCCGGCCGCGCAGGGTCCTGGCTGGGCACAAAGGTGATTCCTTCTACGGAAGCGACCTCTCGTTCGAGGACCTCGAGCACCATGACTGGCGCCGATACGAGCTTCGGCGGCTTCCGGATACGATCGAGCAGGGCAAACGCGCATTCGTCGTGGAGGCAAGCACACCCGACGACTCCCAATACGCCAAGGTGATCGCAACCGTGGAACGGGACCGCCTGGCTCTACTGCGCCTCGATCTGTTCAAGGCCGGTTCAGGTGAGCCCATCAAATCCCTCGAGTTCGCCGCAAACGAAATCGAAGAGGAGAACGGCATCCTGAAGCCGGCCCGGATGTGGGTGCGACAACGCGGGCGAGACGCCGCCACGGAAGTGATCTTCAAGAAGATCGAGGACGACCCCCAGATCGCAGATTCAGTGTTCGCGACGATGAGGCTCGAACGCTCGGGCGAAGACCTGTACCGGTTGGTCGAGCGGCTGCGCAAAGGGGCTCCAACGCCATGATGGATGGGTACCGATGCCGGCCGCTCTACAGCGCCGACAATGAGGACACGCGATCGGAGCTGACGGCCCTCGAGATCACGGGGGACGACACCGTCGTCGCAGTTGCAGCGGGCGGCGGACGCGCGTTGAGCCTCCTCACGGCGGGTCCGAAGCGACTCGTCGCAATCGATCGCCGCCCCGAGCAGGTCTTCAATCTGGAACTCAAAGCCGCCGTGATGGATGCGTTCGACCTGGAGGGCTTTCAAGGTTTCCTTGGGGTCTCCGATGCGCCGGACCGGCTCGATCAATATCGGATGGTTCGTCAGTCGCTCTCCAGAAGCGCTCGCAAGTACTGGGACAATCGTCGAGGTCTGATCGAAGCTGGAGTCTTCTTCGCAGGCCGCACGGAGACCGCCATGATTCGATTCATGCGGGGGATCAAGGCTCTTGGGTTCATGGACTGGGCAGAGCCGTTCTTCCAGGCGACATCCCTGGAGGCGCAGCAAGCCCTGCTCGATGCTCATCGAGATCACGTAGATCGCGGCCTCGTCTGGTGGAAGCTCTTCTTTCACCCGCTGGTGATCTACCCGCTTGCCCAGGATCCGAGTTTTCTTCGCTCAACCGACGGGAGCGTGGGTGCCTACCTGGTTCGCCGGCTGATCGAGTTCGCCTCGTTTAACCTGGTGCGGGAGAGCTACGTCCTGAGGCTCGTGTACGACGGCGGCCTCACGCCTGGAAGTCCGCTGCCTCCATATCTTGGTCCTGTAGGCTTCGAGCAGGCGAAGAAGGGTCTCGATCGCCTCGAAGTTCAATGTGGGGATCTGCGCGACTTCGTTGCAAGAGCTCGGATCACGACACCGGTCAAATGGTCCTTGTCGGACGTGAGCTGTTGGATGACCGAGGACCAATTCCACGACCTCCTGCGATCCATTACTCAGGGGATTCCGCCAGGTTCGCGGTTCTGTGCTCGGAACTTCGCGGCTCGGCGCGACATTCCACGCGATCTCAAGGACCGAGTGAGGCGACTCGACGAACTCTGTGAGTTCCTCGATTGCCAGGATGCCTCCGTAATCTATCGATTCGAGGTAGGGGAGCTGGTCTCTGGCTTTGGTTGAATCATCCACGGAGCGGCTCGGCCGGGAGATCTTCTACACGCTCGGTGAGGCAAAGGTCTTGATCGAACGTTGGAGGCAGGAGTACAACATTTTTCGACCGCACAGTGCCCTGGGATACCGGCCACCGGCACACGAGGCCATCTGGTGGTCGATCCAGAGTCCGACCGGGTTTCAGTCCGCAGCCCGCGTCGGTCTAACATCGAAGGCGGACTAAACCGCGGGGCGGGTCATGAAAGCGGAAGGAACCCCGGGACATATGGTTTCTGCGCCACGCAATCCCCCCGGGCCTCACCTGGCGCTATCGTCTTTTTGACTAGAGCTGGTCTCAATAGTGGCCTCCTGCAGAGTTCCCCCGAGGGTGGCCCTCCGCGGCAGATCCCTTTTGAGACCGCTTCTAGTGAGGCGCATGCAGAGCGGGCTGGTCTGCCCGCTCGGTACCCGAGGTGGGGTGAGATGGTCGATTTCAAGAAGAAACTGGCGGCCAAGAAGGTCAAGTCACCGGTCGAACCGATCGCGCTCTACGACACGCTCGACCGAGCCGTCGACAAGGGACCGTTGCGCCCGGCGCAGGCAGCGGTCTTGGGCGAGTGGCACAAGAAGTGCCGCAAGCAACGCGACGTGATCGTGAAGCTTCACACGGGCCAAGGAAAGACGCTGATTGGACTGCTGATGCTCCAGGCTCGGCTCAACGAGGGAAAGGGCCCAGCGTTGTATCTGTGTCCGAATCTGCACTTGGTAGAGCAGACATTGGAACAGGCTGGCCAGTTCGGGATTCGCACGTGCGTCGCAGATCCGGAACTACCGGACGAGTTCGTGGACGGGAAAGCCATCCTTGTCACGTCAGCCCAGAAACTCTTCAACGGCCTGACTAGATTTGGCCTTCACACTGGCTGCGTTCCTGTTGGAACATTGATGATCGATGACGCTCATGCTTGTTCCGATGCGATTCGCAATGCCTGTCGGATTCGCGTCGAGCGCAAGGAGGCAGCGTACCAGGCTCTGCTTGACCTGTTCGCACGAGCGCTCGAGCAACAGGGTCTTGGGACACATGCGGATATCCAGAACGGCAAGTACGACGCGCTTCTTCCGGTTCCATATTGGGCATGGTCCGAACACGAGGCCGACGTTGCGCACCATCTCTCCAAGCACTCCGGAGAAAAATCGATCAGGTTTACCTGGCCGCTTCTAAAGGACTCCCTCGCCGATTGTCAGTGCATCGTCTCAGGTGCTGCCATTGAAATTGAGCCTTACGTGCCACCGCTGGACGCCTTCGGAAGTTATTGGGATGCTGAGCATCGGGTCTTCATGTCGGCGACAGTGACTGACGACGCGTTTCTTGTGAAGGGACTTCGACTCCATCCGGATACAATCGACGACCCTCTGACCTATGACGAAGAGCATTGGTCGGGTGAGAAGATGGTCTTGATTCCGTCGCTTATTGACGACGTGCTCACGCGTAGTGAGGTGGTGAATCTCTTCGCTCGTCCCAACACGAAGCGGAAGTATGGCGTTGTCGCGCTCACGCCAAGCTTCAAGGGATCTCAGGACTGGAAGAAGTACGGGGCGACGGTCGCGGACAAGACGACGGTGAGTGACGCCGTCGATGCCCTGCTGAGTGGAAAGCACGAGAAGAGCCTGGTGCTGGTGAATCGATATGACGGGATCGATTTGCCGGACGCCGCGTGCCGGGTCTTGGTCTTCGACTCGCGCCCGTACTCCGAGAGCCTTGTGGACCTGTATCACGAGGGTTGTCGTCCTACGAGCGATGCCACTCTGATGCGAACAGTTCGCACTGTCGAGCAGGGTTTCGGCCGTAGTGTTCGTGGTGAGAAGGACTATTCGGTAGTCGTGATGACGGGGACGGAGCTTACCCGCTTGGTACGCGACAAGAACTCCCGGAAGTTCCTGTCGAGCCAAATGAACACTCAGATCGAGATCGGGCTCGACGTTGCCGAAATGGCGCAAGAGGAGATCGACTCGGGCAAGGAGCCGGGAAAGGCACTTGGGGACCTGATTCGGCAGTGCCTGAATCGAGATGATGGGTGGAAGGCCTTCTACGCGGAGCGAATGGAAGCCGTGGAGCCCTCTGGCGTGAACAAGCGGGTGCTCGAACTCTACTCACGAGAGCTAGAGGCGGAGCAGCTGTTCCAGAGCGGGGACCACGAGGGGGCAACAAAGGCGCTTCAGAAGATCCTAGACGAAGAACTCGCCGATGAGCGGGACCGCGCGTGGTTCCTGCAAGAAATGGCTCGGTACTCCCATAGCGCCAGGCAGGCAGATTCGCGCAAGCTTCAACGAGACGCGTTTCTAAAGAACAAACTCCTGCTGAAGCCTGAGCAAGGAGTCGCCGTCAAGAGACTTACGATTGTGAGCGAGGGACGGATGGAACGGATCGCCAAGTGGGTCGGCGAACACGAGGACTACGAGCAACTCATCGTCGCGGTCGGCGATATTCTGTCTAACCTGGCGTTCGGTGTTAAGGCTGACAGCTTCGAACGGGCGCTAGATGAGCTAAGTGCCGCCCTTGGCTTCAAAGGCGAGCGTCCGGACAAGGAGTGGAAGGAAGGGCCGGACAATCTCTGGGCGGTTGGCGCGGATCGCTACATCCTGTGGGAATGCAAGAACGAGGTGAGCACTAACAGGACCGAGATCAAAAAGGCCGAGACCGACCAGATGAATCGCTCGTGGGCATGGTTCAAGAAGCACTATCCGGGGACCGAGGCTCGCAAGCTCATGGTGATTCCGACCCACAAAGTAGGCAGCTCAGCGTCGTTCTTGCAGGAAGTGGAGATCGTGCGAAAGCAGGAACTGGAGCGGCTGGTACGTGCTGTCCGGAAGTTCTTCCAGGGCTTCGAAGCGATGGACTTGCAGGACCTGTCGCTGGCCGCGTTGCAAAAGCTTGTTGATTCCAACAAGTTGTCGCTAGATGAACTCGAATCGGGCTACGGAAAACAGCCGAGGAATCTGAAATAGCCCTTAGATTGCCCTGATATGGTGAGAGAGTTTGAGGATCAAGCGCTCCGTGCGATCTGCGACCTGTTGGCCGATTCCGACGAGGGACTGACTGGAAGTGAGATCGGTCGGTTGCTCGCTGACTGCGGCATTTCGGATCCGCTGCCTGGGCACACGAAGAGGCATCGATTGTACGAAGCCCTTGCAAGCCGCCAGAAGTCGGACCGGTGCGGGAACCACGTTGCAGCCTTCATAGAGAAGGCGATGAATCCCGTTCGCTACTTGAGGGCGCAGCATGCCTTTGAGGAGCGGAGAGCTGAGCTCAACGCGGCCCTCTCGTTCTCCGGTCTATCGATGAGACCTGATGGGCGGCTAGAGAAGGCGACCTTAGCTGCCACGATTCCCGAGGCTGTCGCGCGCGCCGGCAAGCTACGCCGGTCTCTGCAGGACCGGCGAGTCCATGGCGACGTGATTCGATTCTGCAGAGCCGAGTTGCTGCAAGACAACTACTTCCACGCGGTGTTCGAGGCAACGAAGAGCGTGGCGGACAAGATCAGAGATCTGTCCGGCTTGACGATGGACGGGGCGGAGCTTGTGGACCAGGCGTTCGGCTTCAAGAAACCCGGGCATCCTAGGGTCGCCTTCAACGCGATTTCTAGTGAGACTGAGATCAGTGAGCACCGCGGCCTAATGAACCTCATCAAGGGTCTCTTCGGTACCTTCCGAAACGTCACCGCGCACGCGCCGAAGATTCACTGGGCAATCAACGAACACGACGCACTCGACATGCTGACGCTAGCCTCGCTCCTGCACCGTCGGCTGGATGGGGCGGTGAGAACGAACCAGGCCGGCTGAATCCTTCGATCCGCGGGCAAGAAGTGAGCAACCTAGCCGCCTTCGCCTGGCACTGGCTTCAGACTGCGCAGATCCGCCGAGCCGGAAGGGCCGGCCGCGGCGCCTTCGGCGGCTAGTGCCTCAACTCGCGGCGTGGCGCAGGCAGGACCTAGTTGAGTTCGATCGCTGAAATTAACTCCGCGCGTTCCATCGCAGCCTGCACCTCACTACGGAACATGGCTTCAACCAGATTGGGCTCATTGGGTGGCATGGGCCCCCAGCGTTGTGTTCCGACGAGCCAGCGCCCAAAGCTCTGCTCGGTATGCGCTGCTGCCCAAACCTCGACATCCCACGCAAGCAGTGCCCAAGAGATGGGCAGCTCTTCCGTCCAAGCCTAGGGAGAACAACACGAACCGCTGAAGACCACCAGACTCCTTTGCGAAGCACTTTTCCCATCGTCCGCGACGATCCGCCGCGGGTCCCGAGAGTTCAAAACCCCTCTCGCTGCGGTGAGACTCGTAGCGCCCTGCCTTTTTCCGCGGCGGAAATCCGCCAGCTCGCCCGGGGTACGACAACGGATGCACCGTCAGCGACGAGACAGTGTGGCCGTTCGCGCTCGCATAGCGCTCGCGAATGTGGAGGCGATTCGAGACCGGCGGTAGCAATTTCCAAGAAACGGCTAGCCGGCCTACGAGGGTCGCATTCAGCCACAAGCCGGAGGGAAATCCTGACATTGGGCTCATAGGTCGCCTTGGCTCCTGCCCCGAGCTTCTACCATTTCCTTCCATCTTTGCTGCCCCTCAATGCTCACTTCGTGCTCGCGCATCCTCGCCGCGTAGCGAGTCGGTAGAAGCCGTTGAATCGCCTCGAGCGAGCCTCCGGTGAAGACAGCAACCGCTCCAACGAGTTCGCGGACCGATTCGCAGATCTCTACGGATACGCCGTATGTCTGCATTGCTTTCCGCCGGATCCGTTCGCGATTCAGCGGACGATGGTCTTGTGCCACGACGAAAAGGAGTGCGCTCTTCGCGCCCATTTGCTGAGCGGCAGATGCAAGTTCGAGAGCAACGGCTTCATCTGCAGCTACCTGTTTCACCTCTACCGGGAACTGTACAATTGAATCCCGAACCACCCGAACGTCTCCTGGGTGCGGGCTGTGAATTGGCTGAAGCTCCACGTAAGGAAAAGCGCAGTCGAGCACCGCTGCAGCGAACGCCTGGGCTCGCCGGCCATGCTCAGGTTCTTGCTGTACAAATCGCTCTGCAACGCCAAGCAACTGCTCGATGCCGATTCCCGAGTCAGAGGAGAGAGCTGCTTGCTCAGCCTCATCTCCGGTGGACATCCGAACGCGGAGGAAAGCGGCCAGCGCCTGCGCAGCCTCATCCCCGGCAAGGCTGTCGAGATCCACTAGGCAGTCGCGAAACAACAGATACGCGGGTCGTGCCTTTGGGTGGATCTTCTCGAACTCGTCGATGCGGCTAGGACCACCCAAGAAGGGGCGATTGTTCAGCGGGTTCTTGCTGGCGGTGCCGAGGTGGTAGCGCCCCTTGTTCTCCTTGGCGAGCAGCTCCGCTGCTGAGCGAAGACTGTATCCGTGTGAGCCTGCTGATTGATCTTGCGTGAGACTGTCGACCTCGGGGTCCGTGGCCTTCGCAAGCAAGGCTCCGCCCAGGGCCGCGATGTATGTCTTGACCCCCAATCGACCTAGCTCCTCGACCCGAGTAGTCCAGAGGGCAGGTACGGTCGCTGGGGAACGCGCCACGTTGACCGCCGTCTCAAGCGTGAGACGAAGGTCTTCCTTGGAGAGCCTGATGCCCACTGCTAGGCCGAACCAGGGACGACTGTCTTCCGAGGCCGTTCGAGTTCAAGCAGTTCCCCCGGATCACACTCGAGCGCTACGCAGAGCCTTTCGATCGTCGCTAGCGTCGGGTTGTATTCAGGGCGGGAGCCGATTGCTTCAAGGGTCGCTCTAGAGAGCCCTGTTGCTGTTGCCAAGCGCTCGTAGGTCATCTGTTCCCCTGCACGTTGGCCATAGCGCTCCATGGCGGAGCGCAGCTTGACTACGATGCTCAAGCTTGTACTCTCAATACAATGACCATGGTTGACACATGAGCTAGCGACTCTCCGGCCCGAGTCAGTGGTACGGTACTGCGGGACGCGGATTGCGGCGAGCACCAGGGGTGAGAGTTGAGTCTGAAGGCGATTAGCCTGTTCACGGGTGTTGGTGGCCTTGATTTCGGAACCGAGGCTGCAGGGTTCAAGACCACCGCTGCAGTCGAGATGGATAAGGCTGCATGTCGCTCCCTCGGGCAGAATAGGCACTGGAGCCTCCTGCAAGGCGACATCCATGAGATTTCATCGAGGTCGATTCTCGACAAGGCAGGCTTCGGCCCTGGTGACGCCGACCTGCTAACTGGCGGCCCGCCATGCCAGCCCTTTTCGAAGTCTGGATACTGGGCGTCTGGCGATGCACTTCGCCTGGATGATCCACGAGCCGGCACTTTGGGTGAGTACCTTCGGGTGCTTTCTGATATTCGTCCCAGGGCGTTTCTGCTCGAAAACGTGCCTGGTCTTGCCTTCTCTGGCAAGGCTGAGGGGCTCGAGTTTCTCAAACGCGGCATTGAACTGGTCAACAAGGAGGCCCGAACGAACTACTCTTTCAGTTGGGCCGTACTGAATGCCGCCGACTACGGTGTTCCGCAGACACGTGAACGGGTGTTCATTGTCGGTAGCCGAGATGGAGAGCCATTCACCTTTCCTTCTCCCACCCATCGTTCCAGCGATGTTCTTTCGGAAGACATCGGCAACGGTCTCGAGCCATACATGACGGCTTGGGATGCCATTGGCGATCTCCCCCGGAACCCCCGTGGCGAAGATGGCTTGAAGGTAGGAGGGAAGTGGGGCGACCTGTTGCCGTCTATTCCCGAGGGTGAGAACTACCTATTCCACACGAACCGAGGCCAGGGTTACCCGTTGTTCGGGTGGCGCAAACGCTACTGGAGCTTCCTCCTGAAACTCGCCAAGGTGAGGCCGTCGTGGACGATTCAGGCGCAGCCCGGTCCCCACATTGGTCCGTTTCACTGGGCGAATCGCCGCCTCACTGCGCTTGAGATGTGCCGCCTTCAGACGTTTCCCGAAAACATCGATCTAGATTTCAGCAGAAATCAGGTTCAGAGGCTTCTTGGAAATGCGGTTCCTTCTCTCTTGGTCGAAGTTCTAGGTTGCGCGATTCGCGATCAGCTCCTGAAGGCGCCGCGAACGCGGAAAACGTTCAGACTGCTTCCCTCGCGGAATCAGAGACGCGCACGGCGAGAGTCCATCGGTAAGATGCCTGAGAAGTACTGGAGCCTCATAGGCGAGCACGAAGACCATCCAGGAGAAGGAAAAGGGCCGAGGGCGCGAGCAGTCAGGGACGCTTTGCACGCGAGTCCACGACCGAGAGCTTCTTCATAGACGCCCCACGTGTCGACGATCGTGCTTTGTTTGGTCGCGCTTGGTGGGCTCCCTCCAGCCAACGAACCTGTTCACACGTGCTCGATACAGAAAACCCGTGACGTGTTTTCACGTCCGACCTGTCCCAAGTCCGCCTCGGCACTCATGGTTCGCGATCCCTCGACAATAGCTCTGGTCTAACATCGTCCCTGGCACACCAATTGCTCTACCCCGGGGCTCCCCATGAGCCCCTCACCGATCGACCTCCGCCAGCAACGAGACAAGCGTCTCCGCGACAAGCTTCGCCGCGAGCTTGGCAGCGACGTGCTCACGGCGCTCGCTGCCCCGGCCGTCGTCGAGGTGATGCTGAACGCCGACGGCGAGCTCTGGGTCGAGCGCCTGGTGTCTGGCGTTGCACCGCTCGGCAGCACGATGAGTCGCTCGCAGGCCGAGAACCTGCTCGGGACGGTAGCCGCGCTCGCGGACACTGAGATCAACGAGGAGACCCCGCTTCTCGAGGTCGAACTCCCGTTCGACGGCAGCCGTTTCCACGGCGTAGTTTCTCCGATCTCGGCCGGACCGGTCTTCGCGATCCGGAAGCGCGCGATCCGAGTCCACACGCTCGATGAGTACGTGGGCCAGGGGATCCTGGATCCCGGCGCACGAGAAGCTCTCCGGGAAGCGCTCGGCCATCGCCAGAACCTCGTCATCTGTGGAGGCACGGGCTCCGGGAAGACCACGCTCGCGAACGCGCTGCTGCGCGAGGCTGTCGAGCTGGCGGGTCCCGCCGAACGCTTCGTGATTCTCGAAGACACGGTCGAGCTGCAGTGCTCGGCCGCCAATCACGTCCAGCTCAGAACCACTGACGACATCGATCTCACGCGGCTGGTGCGCGCCACGATGCGCCTGCGACCCGACCGCATCGTGATCGGGGAGATACGGGGGAGGGAGGCGCTCGCGCTGCTCAAGGCGTGGAATACCGGTCATCCGGGGGGTTTGACCACAGTCCATGCAAACAGCGCGGGGGCAGCCCTCTCCCGTATTGACCAGCTCGTGCAGGAGGC
>JAAETT010000246.1 GCA_024228115.1 bacterium | reverse complement strand
CACTACCTCGCGGCTCTCGATCGCGAACTCGACACCGATCCGACCGACACCGATTCGCCGTTCTGACGAGAAACCAGCACTCGCGCGCGACCACGGCTAGATGATCAGATTTCTACGGTTTCTCGTGATCGCCAACAGCCGAGAGCCTCTCCTACGTGTGGGTGCAGCGCGGGGGACCCACCGATCATCCGCTCGTCCTCTACGAGTACGACCCGAGCCGCTCGGCCGAGGTGCCGAAACGGATCTTCGAGGGCTACGAGGGTGTGCTCCAGACGGATGGATACGATGGCTACGGCGCCCTCGGGCGTGAGCCCGGGGTCGTGCACGTGGGCTGCTGGGCGCATGCGCGGAGAAAATTTACCGATGCACTGAAGGGCTATGGGAAGAAGCGAAAGAAAGGTGCGAAGCGTTCGGCGAAGCACAGCAAGGCCGAAGCCGGCCTGCGGTTCATCCAGAAGCTCTACGCCATCGAGCGGACGCTGGCAGACGCGACGCCCGACGAGCGGCTACGCGGGCGACAGGAAAGGTCGCTGCCCGTCGTCAACAAGCTACGGGCCTGGCTGGACGGTGCACTCGGCGCTGTCGTTCCGCAAAGTCTGACCGGCAAGGCGGTGGCCTACCTCGATGGCCAGTGGCCAAAGCTCGTCCGCATCTTCGAGTACGGTCACGTCCCGCTCGATACCAATGCGGTCGAGAACGCGATTCGCCCCTTCGCGCTCGGCCGCAAGAACTGGATGTTCGCCGATACGGTCGCTGGCGCCCGAGCCAGCGCGAACCTTTACAGCCTGATCGAGACCGCCAAGGCCAACGGCACCGAGCCCTGGGCCTACCTCCTGCACCTCTTCACCGAGCTCCCGAAGGCGCAGACCCCAGCCGACATCGACGCGCTACTGCCTCAGCACGCCGAGATCCCGGACGGGGTTCGCTGAGCGGTTACCATGTACCTGTCGCAGGTCGATGTGAACGCGGGTCCTTGGCGGGTTGGCGTCGGGCCAGCGGGGATGCGCTGTTGGCCCGAGGGCAGGGCGGGGCCCTTCTTGCAGCGCTCGCCCTCGGCGAGGCGGGCGCGTTGGATCCGGCGATTCGAAACCGCCTCGCGGGGCTCGGGTTGGCGCATCTGCTGGCGGTGTCGGGCTTGCACCTGGCACTGGTGGCTGGCCTGGTCTTCGCTGTTCTTCACCGGGCGCTTCCACGGGCTCCGCTTTGGGATGTACGACAGCTTGCCCTGATCGGCGCCCTCCTTGTCGCCGCCGGCTATGCGCTACTGGCCGGAGGCCAGGTCCCGGTCCAACGGGCATGGGTGCTGCTGGCGGCACTTTCGATGGCCGCTTTCCGCCGTCGTCCGATGCCGCGTAGCCACGGTTTGATCAGCGCGGCTGCGCTTCTCCTCTGGATCGATCCGGCGGCTCTGTTCGCACCCGGAGCCCAGCTTTCATTCGCCGCCGCAGCTGCCCTCAGTCGGTCGACTGGCGCTTCGGTCGACGGTTGGCGCGGGCGAGCTGTTCGCCTCCTCCACGCGTCGTCCACCGCGATCCTGGCCACCGCACCCCTGGCCGCGTGGCACCTGGGCAAGGTGGCGTGGTTCGGCTTGCTCGTGAACCTGATCGCCGTTCCGTTGGTGGGCCTCGTTCTGCTTCCAGTTGCCTTGGCTGCCGCGCTCCTTGCGCCGTGCCCGGCGGCGAGCCCCGTCGTGGACGCGGCAGCGGTTGTCGCTGCGCACCTCTTGACCGCCGCCGATGGGCTCGCGCGGGCGCTCCCGGCTGCACCGCCTGTCCGGCCTGCCGGCGTTGTCGTGGGCGTCGCGTTTGCGATCGGACTGGTTGCGATGCGCCGCCCCGAAACGAGAATCCGCGTGCTGGCGTCGGCTGCCGTGATCCTCGTTCTCTCGCTCGGTCCTCCAGCGCGCATCCTGCCCGCCGAGCCCCGCGTGGTCGCTCTCGATGTCGGGCAAGGCGACGCGATTCTCGTGCAGACCGGCCAGTCGAATCTGTTGATCGATGGGGGCTCCGCGGTGCCCGGCCGTTTCGATCGGGGCCGTCGCATCGTGGTTCCGGCGCTGGTCGCGCTCGGCGTCCGCCGGCTCGACCTGGTCGTTGCCACCCACGGCGATCTGGATCACCGCGGCGGGCTACCTGCAGTGCTCGAGACTCTCCCGAGCGATCAGCTCTGGTTGCCTCCGGGAGGACGCCGTGATCCCGCCTTCGAGGGGTTGCTAGAGACGGCCCGGTCTCATGGCGTGAAGGTCGAGGAAGCCGCTGCTGGAGATTCGTGGCACGGCCCTCCAGGGGCGCAGGTCAAGGTGTTGTGGCCGAGCCGCGGGTCTTCGGCGCCGAGCAGAAACGCCGGATCTCTGGTGCTTCGCGTGGACGTGAACGGCCGACGTGTCCTTCTCCCCGGCGATCTACCGAATGCCCAGGAAGCGGTGCTGCTCTCGCACGACACCGATATGCGCGCCGACGTGTTGCTGCTGGGACACCACGGCAGCCGCACCTCGACGAGCCGCGCTTGGCTCCGAGCGATCGAGCCGCGCATCGCCATCGTCTCCGCGCCGGAAAGATCCCGTTTCGGCTTTCCCCACACTGAGGTTCGCGACGCGGTAGAACGCCAGGGCGCGGCACTCCACTGGACCGGGCGCGACGGCGCCGTGCTGGTTCGTCTCGATCGTCAACTCTCGGTGCGTACCTTCGGCTCGCAGGCATCGAGGGAGGAGTGATCGGGTCATCTCAGAGGGTCACCGAAATTCACGTGGAAGTGCAGGTGTTTCGAGTCTTGGTAGCCACCAAGATTCGTGAGGACCCTGCAGGCACCGTGTTCGGCTTCGACATCTGCGGCGACTTCACGAACGACGGAGAGAACCTTGTGCACGGTTGTTTCGTTGAACTCTCCGAGATTCGTGAGAGACGGAACATGTGCCTTCGGAATGACGACAATATGAACGGGCCAGAACGGCATCGTGTGATGGAAGGCCAGCACGTCATCGGTCTCCGCGACGACGTCGATAGGCGTACGACCGCTGAGGGCCTCTTCGCAATAGAAATCGTCAGTCACGGTGGAAGGGCCACGCCTCGTGGGCTTCGTGTCTCAGCTTCGTAGCCACAGCCACCACCATGCTCGGGGTGAAGAACGACCCGTCAGTGAAGCGATTGTCTCCCGACGACTGTGAGCGCAACGAGTGCAGTCGCGAGCAGTAGACCCGACCCTGGCTCCGGCACCGTGTGGATGGAGACTGTGAAGTCGCTGAGACTGATCTGCGTGGGAGACTGGTCGTTGGACGCCGTCATGTCCACGGCCAGCACGGCCGTCCATCCACCGCCGATTGGCGGCGCGTTGGTTGCAGGGATGTTGATGGTGGGGGTAGAAAACGAGAGGGTCTGCATGGCACTCGTCGTCGACGACGCCGAGAACGAGAAGCAAAACGCCGGAAACGCGGCGCAAAAGCCGGCGTTTAGACCGGCGATCGTGCTTGAAGATGAGCCGGCAGCTGCGATCGGCACGATCGCGACGAGGCCATTGAGCGTGGCTGAGCCGCCGGGCACCGTGCTCGTTATCAATCCGGAGACACTGGCAAAGGTTGGCACATCGTTGTCGAAATCGAATCCGACCGACGCCCCGATGTAGAGCTCAGCCGGGTCGAGGGTGCCGAGAAATCCCCCTATCCGCGCCTGGCTGAGATCCGCAGTGACCGAAAAACTCTTCAGTGCGAGGGTTCCACTCAATGACGCGTCGCTCGTAACTTCAGAGGGCGTGGTCAAGGTGTTGCTGTAGCTGTAGGTCGGTGAGCCGAGGGTCACGCTGCCTGTCGCCTGCGGGGTGGTGGCGGGGGGGATGGCTCCGTTGCTGTGGGGACCGGCGAAGAAGTTGCCCATGGGGATGGCCCAAGCGGGCAAAGAGAACGCGAACAGCAGAGCCAGTGCGAGAACAAACACCATCACAGGTGCGATTCGACGAGTCATGATCCCTCCCCAGGTCTCACCCAACGGAGCCATCCTATGACGCGGACGCCCATGGAGTCAAGCGGACCGGTGGATATGGAAGCCATCGCCGATGGATGCATGCAAACGACGAATCGACGAGTATCGCGATCTGGCGGGCTGATATCGGCCTAGGGGAAGTGCGTCTTCCTGGGAGTTCCCGCGCGAATCCAGAACACGCCCAGCTGCCCATGTCTCACGCGCGCCACCACACCCTCTGTATTCGGCTCGACGTGATCTGATCGTCAGCCTGGCCCTAACAGCCTCGGAAGACCGGCTTGCGCTTCTCGGCGAACGCGCGCTGTGCTTCCCTGGCATCTTCCGTCTTGCGCAAGGGGCGCCCGAGCTCTTCCTGCCGCACGTAGGCCTGTTCGAGGGGCAGGCTGAGAAGTTCTCGAACCCCCGCCCGGGTTGCACGCACCGCAAGTGGGGCGTTGCCAGCGATGGCGTCCGCGGCCTCGAAGCTCTTGGCGAGCAACTGGTCCGCGGGGACCACTGCGTTGAGCAAGCCGATCTCGAGGGCTCGTTCTGCGTCGATCGGACGTGCGGTCAGGAGCAGGTCGTGGGCGTGCACCCAACCGATCTGACGGGGCAGGGCGACCGTGGCATTGCCCGTGGGATACAGACCGAGTGCCACCTCTTCCAGCGCGAAGGTCGCGTCCGGCACGCTGTAGCGAAGCTCCGACGCGAGCATCAGATCGCATCCTCCAGCGCGCGCATGGCCATTGATCGCACAGATGAGAGGCTTGCCGAGATCGAAGCCGGCCAGCAGCGCGAGCTGCACGTTGCGCAGGCCCTCGAAACTGCGCTCGTCGATCCGCTCGCCTCGGGCCAGGGCCTGGGAAATGGGGATCGTCGTCTTCATGTCCATGCCCGAGCAGAAGACCCGATCGCCGCCACCGGTCAGGATGATGCAGCGGATGGTTTCGTCGTCTGCGAGCGCGCGCCAGGTGGCCGCCAGCTCACCGAGCATCTCCGGGTCGAGGCTGTTCGCCTTGGCAGGCCGGTCGAGGGTGACGAGAGCGACGTGCGGATGGTCATCGGGCTTTTCGCATCGAACGGGCATGGGGTTTCCTCTGCAGCGGGGTCGTGGGAGGCTAGTAGAGGCCGATCATTCGACCTGCCAGGGCGACGATGGCGATACCCAGAACGGGACGGATCAGTCGTTCTCCACCCTGGACGGCGAGCCGGGCGCCCAGGGCACCGCCGGCTGCGAAACCGGCGCCCAGGGCGAGCGCTTCCGGCCACGAGACCTGGCCGGCCGCAATGAAGATGGGCACGGCCAAGAGCGTGAAGCAGAAGTTCACCAGGACCTTGATGCTGTTCGCGCGCACCAGATCGATGCCGCCGAAGGAGAGGGCAGCCACCAACAACAGGCCGACGCCGGCCTGGAAGGCGCCTCCGTACAAGCCGATCGCCACGAACACGAGCGTTCGGAGCCAGCCGGGGTGAGGTGTTGCGGGCTCGGTGCTGGAGCGGCGGACCCCTCGCACGGTAGGAATGAGCAGGAGCAGCATGACGACGCCGAAGATGCGTTCGAAGACGTCGTCGGGCAGTCGGGATGCCACGAGGGCTCCGACCAGCGCACCTGCGGCCACCGGGAGGATCACGGGCAAGCTGCGACGGAGATCGCCGACGCCCTGGGCCCAGAAGCCCCAGGAAGCCACGCCATTCTGGATCAGGATGCCGACACGGTTGGTGCCGTTCGCCAGGGTGCCTGGCAGGCCGATCATCACCAGCAAAGGGACGGTGAGCATGGAGCCGCCGCCCGCCAGGGTGTTGATGACACCCGCGACCAGGCCCCCACCGATCAAGAGGCTGGCGTCGAACGGCGTCATGGATCGGTACATTACTCGACGCTCATGAACCGCACCGCACCCCATGGCTCCTGGGATTCTCCGCTCTCCGCCAGCCGATTGGCACGTGCGGCCCAGAGGCTCGGACAACCGCGCCTTCAACAGGGGAACGTCCTCTGGCTGGAAGGGCGACCGGATGAGGGCGGCCGCCAGCAACTGATGCGCGCGCGACCAGATGCATCGCTGGAGCCCCTGACGCCTGAATCCGAGAACGTGCGGACGCGGGTCCACGAGTACGGGGGAGGCGATTACGGCCTGCTCGGAGAGAGCGTTGCGTACATCGTGGTCGGGCAGGACGGCATCCGACGCCTCGGTGATGCGCCGGTCGGCGGGACCCTGGCCGGAGCGCGCTACGCCGATCTCGCTGCATCGCCGGACGGTCGCTTCCTGGTGGCCGTCGAGGAACTCCCTCGAGAGGGGGACGAGCCTGAGAATCGGTTGGTTGCATTCAGCCTCGCGTCCGGCGAACGCCGGGTCCTCGTCGAAGGCCGGGATTTCGTGGCCATGCCGGCCTTCTCGCCCCAAGGCGATCAGCTGGCGTGCATCGCCTGGGATCACCCCAACATGCCGTGGGATGGCACCGACCTGCTGGTGTTGGGCTTCGGGCCCGATGGCCCGCGTGGGGAGCCGCGCCGTGTGGCAGGAGGCCCGGATGAATCGATCTTCCAGCCCCGCTATTCGCCGGCGGGCGTGCTCACATGGATCAGCGATCGCTCGGGTTGGTGGAACCTGGAGCAGCTACGCGAGGGCGGGCCGCTGCCCGTTTGCCCTGAGGCAGCAGAGTTCGGTCGGCCGCTCTGGGTGTTCGGGCTCTCCAGCTACGATTTCGAGAGCGAGGATCGGCTCTTGTGCATTCGCAGCGGCGAGCAGGGCGACGAGCTGGTGCGCCTCGATCTGAGCAATGGAACAGCCTCATTGTTGGCGACCCCCTTCAATGAGCTCGAAGGCCTGCGAATCGAGGGACGCAACGCGGTCTTCCTCGGTGCGAGCCCAACCCGTGCGACGACGGTATGCCGGCTCGACCTCGACACGGGGCAGATCGAAGAGATCGTCTCGGCCTTCGAGACCACGGAATACGACCCAGCGCTGTGGAGCGTGGCGCAACCCGTGCGTTATGCATCCACCGACGGACGGGACGCCTACGCCTTCTTGTACCGTCCGACACATCCCGAAATCTCGGGCCCGTCCGGTGAGGCGCCGCCGCTCCTGGTCAAGAGCCACGGTGGGCCGACGGCCGCCACGGGCCCGGCGCTGCGGCTTGGGATCCAGTACTGGACGAGCCGCGGGTTTGCGGTGATGGACGTCAACTACGCCGGCAGCACCGGCTATGGGCGGGCGTATCGAAACGCCTTGCGCGGCGCCTGGGGCGTGGCTGATGTGGACGATTGCTGCCAGGCCGCGGCCTTCGCTGGCCAGGAGGGTGCGGCCGACGCGGCGCGGCTGGCAATCACCGGGGGCAGCGCTGGCGGCTATACGACGTTATGCGCCTTGACCTTCCGGGACGTATTCGGCGCAGGCGCCAGCCACTACGGGATCGGCGATCTCGAGGCTCTGGTGCGCGATACGCACAAGTTCGAATCCCGTTACCTGGATCGTCTGGTGGGCCCGTATCCGGAGGCGCGCGAACGATACAGGGAGCGTTCGCCGATCCACTTCACGGATCGGCTTTCCTGCCCCGCGATCTTCTTGCAGGGCCTCGAGGATCCGATCGTGCCACCGAACCAGGCCGAGGCCATGGTGGCGGCCCTGGCCGCGCGCGGCATCCCTCACGCCCACGTCACGTTTGCCGGCGAGGGCCACGGCTTCCGCGTTGCGGAGAACATCTGCAGCGCGCTCGAATCCGAGCTGATCTTCTACAGCCGCATCTTCGGCTTTCCGGTCGATGTCCGCAGGGATCTCTCGATCCAGGGCCTCTAGTGATATGATTCATAAATAAAGGGCACTATTGGACTATCCACGTTACCCTCGCGGCGAACGGCCAGAGGGGCACGATGCGGGTCGCAGCCGAGATTCACCTCAGCAAGAGCCAGCGGGCGACGCTTCAGCAATGGT
>JAAETT010000245.1 GCA_024228115.1 bacterium | reverse complement strand
CGAAGCACACTCCGCATTCGCGCCACGGAATGGGCATCGACCACCCAAAACGAGATCCGTCAGCGTCAATCGCCGCGCGGCACGCTGAAACATTGGAAAGCCAGCTTCTCAGCCAACTTTCGTGCATAGTTCAGGCTAGAAGCGTAACCCAGAAGAAGGCAGCCGCATCCGATGTCTGTGCGACCGGACCTTCGCTCCTAGTCGACTGTGGATCGATTGGATTCAGGGCGTTGTTGTCAGTAGTTGTGGATGAGGCCAAGAGGCCGACAAGTGCATCTACGCTGTCGACTTCGTGCATCTCACCGCTGCTCAACAACGTTGTAGACCACGAACGATATCGCGAACCCTAGAACTCGCCGTGCCCCAGTTCCCTGCTGGCCATCGAGCCGGCGAAGCTCACATTGCCCCGAGATCAACGCGCTTGGCTTGATGCGGGCGAGACGTTCCGTCAACACAACCCAGTTCCAACACCTGGCCCATGCCGATAGCTGCGGCAACTGGGTCGCAAGCGACGTCAACAGCGACGTCACACCCGCGGGGCCTTTCCGCTGCTCCCGTAACTGACCGAACTCGCTAACCTTTCCGCCAGGAGAGGTGGCCGAGTGGTTGAAGGCAGCGGTCTTGAAAACCGCCAGGGTGCAAGCCCTCGAGGGTTCGAATCCCTCCCTCTCCGCCATGCGGTGTGGGTCGTGTGGACGGCGTCCTGGCTGGTTTGTCTGCTGGTAGGTCTTCCGTCCGGAGCGGCGGCGGCGGCGGGGAAGGTGACGCTCACCCGGCTGAACAGCATGAGCCCGGATCCTGCTGTGCGGCCCCAGCCGAAGGATGTCTGGAGCACCGAGGACGTTCGTCGGCAGACGGTCTTCGTCGGTCATGCGATCGATCGGCTCACGATCCTGAACAACCACGATATCGAAGGCAATTCCTACCGGGACACCGGGAAGCGGGATCGGGCGTTGCCGGATCAGGTGCGTTCGCCGAACAATCCCGGCGGATTCCCGGTCGTCGTGAACGGGACGTTCTTCGACGGCGGGTCGCGGTTGCCGCTCGGGACGATCATCCGCAATGGCGTCCTGGATGGGGTCGGGGCGAATCCGACGGAGAAGCGCGGCGGCATCGCCATCCTACAGGATGGGACGTTGGTGCTCGCTGATGCGGAGGGCCGGAGCGACGTTTCGGTCCAGGCGCGCTTTGGTCAGCCGGGGAACCCGGTGCTCCATTTCATGGGGGGTGGGGCGCTGCTGCGCAAGGACGGCACGGATGTCACTTCGGCCGAGCTCTTCACGGACCAGGTCTTCGCGCAGGGCGGCGAGGGGATCGACGCGGGGCAGTTCTACGCGACCCATCACGTCGTGCTCGCGATTCGGGAGGGTCAGGCCTACATCCTCGTGAATGAGGCCGCGATGTCTGGCCGCGCGCTTCAGCGCGAACTGAAGAAGCACTTCTCCACCGCGGTCATGTTCGATGGCGGCCGGCAACTCTTCTACGACGATGGTGGGCTCAACACGGGCCTGCCGCGCAAGGACAGCCCGACCGGTTTCGGCGTGGTACCCGTGGCGGGGGCAGGAGGGCCGCCGGGGGCCACGGTACGGGTGGGTCCGGTGCGGCCCGGCGCGGTGCCGACACCTCGCGGTGCGGGTTCACCGTGATGCAGGCCCCGAGGCAACCGTTTGGCTGCACAGCGGTTCTTTGATCTTCGTGGCAGATGGTCCCACGCTGGAACGAGGCGCGGGAAAGGACGATGATGTCCAGATAGGGTGCCATCCGGGCTAGGCTGATGCCTCTTCGTGGTCGCGCTGTATTCAGGGCCCTGCCATTCAAGGGTCAGGGCCCTGGCAATCAAGGGCTCCGGCAATCAAGGGAGATGGGCGATTGATGATCGGTAGGTCCGCGGCCGTTCTCTGCATTGCAGGCATTGCCGGGATGGGTTTGCTGTTGGCTTGTGTCGGGCCGGGAGGTGCCGAGATTTCTGCGGCGCGGGCCGCAAGCGCGGAAGGCGATCTGGTTGCCGCCCATCGCTACTACGAAGCCGCCCTGGTGTTGGCTCCCGGAAACGCGGCCGCAACCAAAGAGATCGCGAGCGTCCGAGTGCAGCTCGTGGAGCGGACGATCGCTGACGCACGGGCGGCAGCGGCGGCCGAGCAAGGGGCGCCCGGGCTTCGCGCCGCATTGCAGCGCATCGAGGCGGCGCGGCCGTACGATCCAACGGGGCGAGGGCTGACTGCGATCCGCGGGGAGTACGCTGATCGGCTCGCTTCGATCGATCGGGAGAACACCGCCCGCGCCACGCAGCTGCGCAGTTCGATCGCTGCCGGCCGTCTTGGGCTCGCGAGTGAGCAGTTGGCGGCCATCCGCGCGTCCGATCCCGGGTATGCGGAGCTGCCGGCGTTGGAATCGGAACTCGACGGGTTTCGCGCCGCGGATCTGGCTCGGCAGGTGGAGCGGGCGCTCGGCGCCCGCGAGATCCCGACGGCCCGCGCCGCCCTTCAACAGTTGATGAAGCTCGACCCGGGCCGTGCCGCATCCTTGCGGCCGAGTCTGGAGAAGGCGGAGGCGGTCTGGTTGCGCGAGCGTTCGCAGAGCGACATCGCTGCGGGTCGTTTCTACACCGCCTATCTTCGCGTGCTCGAGAGCGCGGGCGGACAGCGGCACGATGCACTGCTCGCTGAGATCCGCACCAAGGGTGCCGAGTTCTACCTCGACCAGGCGCGGAGTCGCATGCAACGGGGCGAGACGGCTCGCGCCTATCTGGAAGGTGTGAAGGGCCTCGAGCTGGCGCCGAATCACGGGCAACTCTTCGAGGTTCACCGCGACGCCCGGGATGCCCAGCTTGCGGAGATCCAGACCTATGTGGCCATCCCCACCTTTGCCGCGCCGCGCAGCCGCCCGGACCTGGGTGCCCAGTTCTCGGACGCGCTGATCAGCCATCTGTTTCGGGTGTTGCCCTACGGCGTCAACATCGTCGAGCGCGAGAAGATCGATCTGCTGATCTCCGAGCAGGACCAGGGCTTCGCCGAGCTGGGGCAGATCCTGAACGTGGATCTGATCATCTCGGGGAACGTCTCGCTGATGGAGATCGACCGGCAGGAATCCGAGCGGGAAGGTGTGACGCGGATCCAGGTCGGTACCCGCAAAGAAGCGAACCCGGCCTACGAGGCGGCGTTGCGTGCGATGACACAGAATCCGCAGACGAAGTTCGATCCCGACGATCTACCGCCTTCGACTTTGAGCACGCCGGTGCACGAGACGATTCGTTACCGCGCGGGGACGGTCACGATCAAGGGTTTCGCCACGGTTGCGGCTCGCATCTTCAACACCCAGAAGGCCTCGATCGAGTACGCTCAGGAGTTCAACGCACGGTCCACCGTGGCAGACGAGTTCCAGGATGCAGTCGATGGCACGGACATCGCGGGGGATGCCCTCGAACTCCCCTCGGAGACCGAGATCGTGGAATCTCTTCGCAACCAGCTTGTCGAGAAGGTTGCCAAGGTGATCGAGGCGCAATTCGCCGAACGTCACAAGTCGTATCTAGTGATATGATTCATAAATAAAGGGCACTATTGGACTATCCACGTTACCCTCGCGGCGAACGGCCAGAGGGGCACGATGCGGGTCGCAGCCGAGATTCACCTCAGCAAGAGCCAGCGGGCGACGCTTCAGCAATGGT
>JAAETT010000244.1 GCA_024228115.1 bacterium | reverse complement strand
ACCATTGCTGAAGCGTCGCCCGCTGGCTCTTGCTGAGGTGAATCTCGGCTGCGACCCGCATCGTGCCCCTCTGGCCGTTCGCCGCGAGGGTAACGTGGATAGTCCAATAGTGCCCTTTATTTATGAATCATATCACTAGCTACTGGAGAGGGTCTCGTCAGCCCTCGACTTTTCCATGGAGCCGGTACGCACGGCGCATCTGCCTCGCCTCCTTGTCGCCGGGAATGACGACATCTTCGTTCGGTTTGAAATCGAGGGTTCGACTCCGGCCCTTGTAGGGGACCGATCGCAGGATCAGCTTGATGGTCTCGATGCGAGCGAGGGCCTTCTGGTCCGATCGGATCACAAACCATGGATTGAGTTTCGTGTGGGTCTTTTCCAGGAGTTCGAGCTTCTTCTTGGTGAACTTTCCCCAGAGGTTCTGGGCCTGGAGGTCCACCTCGCTGAGCTTCCACGCTCGCAAGGGATCGTGCTGCCTTCTCGCAAAACGCCGAGCCTGCTCGTCCTTGGAGACCGAGAAGTAGAGCTTGATCAGTGTGGTCTTGCCGTCGCTTACGAAACTCTCTTCGTAGTCGTTGACGGTTCGTATGAAATCCCGGTACTGACGGGGAGTACAGAAGCCCATCACCGGCTCCACCATGGCCCGGTTGTACCAGCTCCGGTCGAAGAGGACGATCTCTCCAGCGTGGGGAAATTGCTCGATGTAGCGCTTCATATGCAGCTCGGTCTGCTGCTGTTCGGTCGGTCTTCCGAGTGCCACGGTGCGGTAGTGCTTCTCATTCATGTACCGCGTTACGCGTCGGATCGTGCCACCCTTGCCTGAGGCGTCGCGGCCATCGAAGAGGATGATGACCTTTCCGCCGTTCTGCTCGAGGTGCTCCTGCATCTTGATGAGCTCCGCCTGGTAGGGCTTGAGCGTTTCGGCTTCGATGTAGGCCTGAAGGGCAGCACGCAGGATCCGATGTCGGTCGCGCTTCGTCATCCCGCGAATGACTTCGTTGATCCAGTTTCGACCCATGACCCTGGCCGGGAGGGGGAGGTTCCCGACGGTCTTGCCGATCCTCTTCGCTGTGCGTTCCGATTCCTTCATGCGGTCTTGGCTCCTGCTCCAGGCTGGGCGGCGACGGATGCCCGGGCATCGTCTGCGCGGGTGAAGCGGCCTCCTGGCCCACCGGTTGATCTGGGCACGTTCAACAGAAGCAAGACGCCGGCCAAGTACGTGTCATTTTCCCGGTTCAAGAGAGGCGCATGCGAACACGCGAGTTTGGAGCCCCTGGGCATCCCCAGAAGCCCTCGACCGATTTCTCTGCGAGTCTGCCGTGTGGGGGGACGGCGAATCAGCCGGAAGAGGTGTCGCGAATTGGACCAGATTTCCCCATTCGAGTGTGGCGAGATTGGCCGCATCGGCAGTTTGTCGCAGTCTGATTCCCGAATGGTCGGGGCTTCGCGATCCGATCCTACGAGTCGAATTCCGGTAGCGCTTCCTTTACGGGGTCCGTCAGCAGCTCGCCGCAATGAGGGCACTCGATTGACGGCACGGCTTGCGGGGCCGATGCGAGGAAGCTGGGAGATTCTTGCATGCGGTTCGTATTGGCTGGACTGAGATCGAGGGCTTGCCGCACTTCTTCCAGGTGTGCGCGCTCGGCGTCGTCGATGACGCCGTCTGCACTTGCGATCAGCACTTCCTGGAGATACCGCTCGCGGCGCTTGCTGAGCTCGAGCGCGAAACCCGTGGCGAGGATGCCTGTGGGTACGGCGACGATCCCGACCCCCAGGATCATCACGAAGGTACCGAAGACCTTGCCACCCAGAGTGATCGGAGTGACGTCGCCGTAGCCAACGGTGGTGAGCGTGGCGACGGCCCACCACATGGCGTCCGGGATCGATCCCAGGGCCTCCGGCTGGGCTGCGTGCTCGAAGAGATAGACGCCGCTGCTGGCCATCAGCAATCCAAGCAACACCACGAAGTAGGCCGCGCCAAAGGCCTGACGCTCGGTACGAATCACATCGAGCAGAATATTGAGCGCCGAAAAATAGTGGGCGAGCTTGAAGATCCGGATCAAGCGCAGGACGCGCAGTATCCGCAGGTCGATATTGACGAAGGCGGTCAGATAGAAGGGGCCGAAGGCGAGTAGATCGGTGACGGCGATTGGTGAGACCATGTATCGCAGGCGGCCCACGACGGGGGATCGAAAGCGTGGGTCCGGTCCTTCGACGATCGTGGCTACGCGCAACACGTATTCGACGGTGAAGACCATCACCGAGAAGAACTCGAGGACCGCGAAGGCGCTGCCGTATCTTGCGCTGATGGACGGGACGGATTCTGCGATCGCCGCGCCGACATTCAGCACGATCAGCACCATCAGGGCCGCGTCGCAAGCGCGACTGGTTCGGTCCCCCGCGGTCCCGGGGCTGAGGATCTCGAAGATGCGTCGCCGTTGAAGCCCCCTCATGGCCTGCTTGTCGGCAGCTCAGGCTGAGTCCGTGACTGGGGGAAAACCCGGCTCCGAGGGTGGAAAGCCGGGGTTTTGCTGGGGGGTTCCCGGGGTGGCTCCCGGTTTCTGGGTGCTTGGCCTAACGATCCTCTCGGCGTCGCTTCTCTCGCCAGGCAGCCAAACGATCGGCAATGAGCTCTTCCTTCCCGAAGCGGGTCGGCCGGTAGAATTCTGCATCGCCGAGGGCTTCGGGCAGGTTGCGGGCAGCGACGAACGTGTCCGGCTGGTCGTGGGGGTATTGATATCCCTCGCCGTAGCCCTGCTCCTTCATGAAGCCCGTGGGTGCATTCCGTAAGTGCATCGGCACGGGAGCGTTCCCGAACTGGCGCACGGCTTCGGTGGCGCGGTCGAGGGCCAGCATGGAGGCGTTGCTCTTGGGAGCTGCCGCCAGGAAGGTCGTTGCCTGGGCCAAGGTAAGACGCCCCTCGGGCAGGCCAATACGCTCGATCGTCTGGTAGGCGGCGAGAGCAAGGGGGAGGGCGGCCGGCTCTGCGTTGCTCACGTCCTCCGAGGCAAAGACCACCAATCGCCGCGCCAGGAAGAGCGGATCGTCCCCGCCTTCCAGCATGCGCGCCAGGTAGTAGAGGGCCGCATCTGGATCGCTGGCCCGAAGGCTCTTGATGAAGGCGGAGACGACGTTGTAGTGCTCTTCGCGGTCGCGATCGTGCAGCAGCATGCGCCTTCCCACCGCATCGCGGACCATTTCGGGAGTGAGCATGGCGCCGTTCCCGGAGGCTGCGTGGACGGTGACGGCCGTTTCGAGCATTCCCAGCGCGCGCCGCGCGTCGCCATCAGCGGCATCGGCGATGGCGCGAAGGGCCTCCGGGTCGGCTTCGACACCGCTCCTGCCGAGGCCTCTCTTCTCGTCGGTCAATGCGCTTTCCAGAAGCGCGACGAGGTCGGCTGGACCCAACGCCTGAAGCGTGAAGACGCGGGTGCGTGAGAGCAGCGGCCCGATCACTTCGAAAGAGGGGTTCTCTGTGGTCGCGCCGACCAGCGTGATGGTCCCGGCCTCCACGTGGGGAAGCAATGCGTCTTGCTGGGCACGGTTGAAACGGTGGATCTCGTCCAGAAAGAGGACCGTACGGCGGCCGAGACGCCGATTGCGCTCTGCGTCGGCGACGATGGCGCGCACGTCCTTGATGCCTGCCACGACGGCGGAGAGCGAAACGAAGTCCGAACCCGGGTTGTTTGCAGAATCCGGGTTGTTGGCGGAATCTGGGCTGCTCGCGAGAAGGCGTGCAAGCGTGGTCTTGCCTGTTCCTGGGGGGCCCCAAAGCAGCAGGGAAGGCAGCTCACCTCCTTCGATCAACGTACGAAGAGGGGCGCCAGGTGCGAGCAGGGCATCCTGGCCGAGCACCTCGTCCAGGCTGCGGGGGCGCATGCGTTCCGCCAGGGGGCGCGCGGGTTGGGCCGGATGGGAGGACGAGGCGGGCCGGGCTTCCGGCGCGTCGGCAGAAGGAAAGAGTTCGAGGGAGTCGCCGTCGCCCATGCGCTCTACTCTAACGCGATCGGAGGGTTCGCCTCATATGGTCCGTTGGCGTCGTATCATCGAGATCCTGCTGCTCATGGGCGTGGCGGCGCCCGGGGCTTCGGCCGGCGATTGGCTTCGCGTGCGATCGCCGGCGGCCGATGTGCCGGTCCAAACGGTTGGGTTGTTCGAGGTTGCAGGACAAGCGGGTACGCGGGGTCGGGCAGGCTTCGACCTGGTCGTGGCGATCGACCTTTCGGATAGCACCCTCGAACCGAGTGGTGCGGATCTGGACGGGGACGGGGACGGCGAAGGCGGTCAGACCGATTCGGATTGGCTGGCGGCTCTCGAGCGGCGCGGCAATCTACCCCCGCGGTTGAGGGTCCGACTGGGTGACGGACTCGACCTGGAGGATTCGATTCTTGCTGCGGAGCTGGAGGCCACTGGCGCCCTGATCGAACGGCTCGACCCACGACGCTTCCGGGTCGGCCTGATCGTGTTCTCGGACGAGGCTCGCTGGGCGGCGCCGCTTGGATCGACCCCGGTAGCGCTGCGCCGCGCCCTTGCCGAAATCCGGGTCACGGCACCGGAGCATCTCCGAGGAACGAATCTGGCGGGGGCGGTCGAGCTGGCGACCCTGGCTCTGGCGCCCGACGACGCACCGGCTCCGGTGCGCGAGCAGATCATCGTCTTGCTGACGGATGGACGCCCGACCTTGCCGATCCGGGATGGGCCTGACGTTCGCGCGATGCTCGCCGCGCGGGAAGCGGGCATGCGCGGTATTCGGGTCCATCCGTTCGCGGTGGGCCCCAAGGCCATCGAGGCCGAGGCGATTCTCGGGGAGATGGCGAATTGGAGCGAGGGCCAGTTGCATCGGGTCGAGTCACCGGCCGATGTGGCGGGCCTGCTGCGGCGCCTCGATCTGGTGGATCTCGCCTCGATCGAAATCCACAACGCGACCACCGGCGTTCCGGCGCGGGCCGTGAGGACGTTCCCGGACGGGAGTTTCGACGGCCTCGTCCAGCTGGTCGAGGGACCGAACCGCGTGCTCGTCCGGGCCCACCATCGGGATGGGCGAGAACGGGTCGTCGAACGGACGGTCGTCCTGCACTCTGGCGCCGTCGAAGTGGAGCTCCAGGAGCGTCGCCTCGAGGCCCTTCGAGAGCGGACTCGCGAGCTGGTGATGTGGGCGGAGATCGAGCGCATGCGGCGCGCGAGTCAGCGCAGGCTGGATATCCGGGTGGAAGAAGACCCAGATTCCGAGCGCAAATACTGAGGATCGCGGGTGTATGCACCGCCTGACTCGTGATAGCGTCAGGCCCCGGGTCGCACCTTGGATCCGGAACAGGAGGGATTGATGCGCATCCGACGAATTGTTGCATTGTTTGCAGGGGTGGCTTTGCTGGCGGGAGCCGGTGCGGCATTGGCACGGGACGATGAGCCTGTCGCCGACTGGAACCAGGAGCGGGTGACGAGCTACGCCGAGGAGCTTTCAGAGGCCTGCATGGCGCTGAAGGACGCCGTCGCCAAGACACCTTCCAATCTCGACCCGGCCAATCAGAAGTCGTTCTATCGAGCGAAGGACGATGTCCGCATGCTCACATCCGCCGCTCGGGGCCTTTCGAAGAGCTTGGAGAGCGGTGAAGGCAAAGAAGAAACCCTGCCTCGCTTCAAGCGCATCGAGCTGCTGCGAAATGATGCGGCTGAGAATGGTCGGAGAGCATTGCTCGCCGACGACATCCTCGCGAAGGTGACGCCGGTCGGCGTCGCTCTGATCAAGCTGGCGCCCTACTACCGCTAGCCGGCGACGGGCCGAGCCAGCAGGCCCGGCCTCTGCGCGATCGGGTCCCTATTCTACCGGGATCTGTTCTTCGGAGGCTGGAGGCAAGTTGGCGACGAGGATGATCCGGTGACGTCGCACCCGTCGGTGCGAACGGTGGGCGTGTGTCTGAAGCCCGGCGCCACGGATGGGGCCGGCGTAGCACGGCACCTGCTCGACGCGCTTGCGGCGCGCGGTGTCGATTCCCTCTTGGATCCGGAGGCCGCCACCATTCTGGGCGGTGAGGGCGTCGGACGCGGAGCCCTGGCGGAAAAGGCGGATCTGCTGATCGTGATCGGCGGGGATGGCACGTTGCTCGCCGTGGCGCGGGAGGCGGGCGCCCGACCGGTTCCGATCCTGGGAGTGAATCAGGGTGCCTTGGGATTCCTGGCCGAAGTGGCGCCCGAAGAGCTCGACGCTGTTCTCGACGAGGTGCTGGCGGGCAGCTTGGCTGTGGTTCGCCGCACCAGGCTTCGGGTGCGCGCCATGCGCGGCGAAAAAGAGCTGATGCAAGAACTCGCGCTGAACGATGCAGTGATCAACCGCAGTGATCTCTCGCGGATGATCGATCTCGAGACCTGGACCGACGGCGAACCCGTGACGACCTACCGCGGGGACGGCCTGATCGTCGCAACCCCCACCGGCTCGACGGCGTACACCCTCTCGGCAGGAGGGCCGATTCTGATGCCGGGCTCGCGGGCCCTGGTCCTTACACCGATCTGCCCCCACGGCCTTTCTCAACGGCCGGTGGTGTTGCCCGATACCTCGCGCCTCGAGATGCACGTCTTCCCGCGCGAAGGCACGGCCCAGCTCACCCTGGATGGTCAGGTTGCCTTGACCCTCGAGGCCGGCGACAGAGTGCTCGTGGAGGCCTCCTCGCATCCCGCACACTTCGTCGTGTCTCCGTTTCGCTCACGCTTCGACGTCCTGCGCACCAAGCTCGGCTGGGGTGTCGCGTGATCGAACGCACGGCAGATTCGCAGAGGGGCCTTCTGGCATGATCGAGCGCCTGCGGATTCAACAACTCGCATTGGTCGAGGAGCTGGAGATCGAATTCGGACCCGGCTTGAACGTGCTGACCGGTGAGACCGGGGCAGGAAAATCCATCGTCCTCGGCGCGCTCGGGTTGTTGGCCGGTGCGCGCGCGGACCGGGATTCGATCCGCGAGGGTGCCGATGAAGCCGTGGTGGAAGCTGTCTTCGAGATCGCGGGACTGACGGATCTCGCGGCCAGCCTGGCCGAACGGGGACTCGAGGCAGAAGACGACGCATTGATCGTCCGCCGCAGTTTGCAGCGAGGTGGCCGGGGGCGGGCCTGGGTCGGTGGCCAGCTCGTGCCCATCTCCACGCTCGCCGAATTGTTCGGCGGGCGACTCGAAGTTTCGAGCCAGCACGCTTCCCAGTCGCTGTTGCGCCCAGAGCTTCAGGGGCGCCTGCTCGATCACCACGGCGGCTTGTTGGCCGATCGGCAGGCCGTCGAAGAGGGCGTGCGGGGGTTGCGCGAGCGTCAGGCCGAGCTTTCGGCCCTGCGAACGGAAGCCGAGGAGCGCGCTCGGCGCGAGGACTTCCTCGCCTTTCAAGTGCGCGAGATCGACGAGGCTGCCCTCGATGTGGGAGAAGCTGCGCAGCTCGACGTGGAACACAAGCGGCTGGTGCACGCGGAGCGTCTTGGCGGCGAGACGGCGAATGTGGTGGTGGCACTCTCCGGCGATCCGTCGGGCGGGGCTGGCACGGCGATTGGCGACCAGCTCGCGGAGGCGGAACGGTCCCTCGGGGCCCTCGCCGAACTCGACCCGAGCCTCGCCGATGCGGCCGAGCGCTTGACCGGTGCCACGGCCGAGTTGGCGGACCTTGCACGCGACCTGGAGCGTTATGCGGCGCGGGTCGAGACTGATCCGGGCAGGCTCTCCGCCGTCGAAGACCGGATCGAAGAGCTCGAGCGCCTGCGTCGCAAGTACGGAAACCAGGTGGAAGACATCCTGGCCTTCCGCGACACGGCAGCGGCCGAGCTTCTCTCTCTGGGCAGCAGCGACGAGCGGATGGGCAAGCTCGAAGCCGAGCAGGCCGCGGAGCATGAGAAGGTGGCGAAGCGCGCCGCCAAGCTCAGCCGCGCACGGCGCAAAGCTGCGAAGGGTCTGGCCGAGGCGGCCCAGGCGGGCGCCCGAACCCTCGCCATGACATCGGCCGAGGTGAACGTTGCGTTGACACCCGTTGCGCCTGAGCCCGGCCTGCCCTGTGGGCCAGGCGGAGCCGAGACCGCTGAGATCCTGTTCTCCTCCAACGAGGGCGAGACACCCCGGCCGCTGCGCAAGGTGGCCTCCGGGGGAGAGCTCTCGCGGGTCTTCCTGGCACTCAAGAACGTCCTGCGAGCCGAGACGACCGGCATGGTGCTGGTCTTCGACGAGGTGGATGCAGGGATCGGAGGCGCCGTGGCCGAGCGGGTCGGCGGGGTGCTTGGCTCCCTCGCAGTAGATCATCAAGTCCTCTGCATCACGCACCTTCCTCAGATCGCAGCCCAACCGGCCCGGCACTTCCGGGTCGAGAAGCATCAGGCGGACGGTCGGACGCTCACTCACGTCGTCGCGCTCGACCCAGAGGGCCGGATCGAGGAGATCGCCCGCATGGCCGGAGGCGAGGCCCCGGGCGCCGAGACACGGGAGCACGCCCGGGCCCTGCTGGATCGCGCCAAGCCCCCGAGCCGAAAGACGAAATCCCGCAGCCGCTAGCGCACCTGGGGCGCCGGGCGGTCAAGTTCGCCTCCAGCCCCTCCGATGGAAGACTGGGGCCGGCCAGCCGGAGTTGCCGGCCCGCTTCAAGGGGCGTGGGACATGGCGGCAGGGGTGGCAGCAGAGCGGTCGGCAGGCGTGAGCCGGGTACCGGCAGGGGCCTCGGTGGTCGTCCTCCGGGGCTTCTACGAAGGCCTGGAGATCCCGGTCGATAGCGAGTGGTTCGTGATCGGGCGTGGCCGAACTGCCGACGCCATCCTGGCCGAGCCGACGATCTCCCGGGCTCACGCGGCCATCGGTTGGGCCTCTGAAGGCGGCTTTTTCGTCGAGGATCTGGGGAGCACGAATGGGACCCTGGTCAACGGCAAGAAGCGCGATCGGCGGGCGCTGCGCGATGGGGACGAGATCCAGATCGGGAAGCTGCGATTGCGCTTTGCGAAGCCGTGACTAGGGTGGGCTCGCCAAGGGGCACGAGTGGCCCCCGGTTGCCTCTTCGTTGCTCCCTCCGGGGCCCTTCCTTAACTTCCGTCCCTCAAACCCTCAGGGAGCGCGGCTTCCCCTCATGCAATTCCTGAAGCGGATCCTCGGAAGCCAGAACGATCGCGATCTGAAGCGGATGCTCCCGCTCGTCGAGGCGGCGAATGGCCTGGAGCCGGAGCTGCAGAAGCTCTCCGATGCGGATCTGCGCAGCCGCACCCCGGCCTTCAAGCAGCGCATCGAAAATGGCGAGCCGCTCCAGGAGCTGATCCCGGAGACCTTCGCGACGGTCCGCGAGGCCATGAAGCGGGCGATCGGCAAGCGTCATTTCGATGTGCAGCTGCTCGGTGGGATCGTGCTGCACGAAGGCCGCATCGCCGAGATGAAGACCGGTGAGGGCAAGACGCTCGTCTCGACCCTGCCGGCCTACCTGAACGCGTTGTCAGGCCGCGGTGTGCATATCGTGACGGTGAACGACTACCTGGCGAGCCGCGATGCCGAGTGGATGGGCGAGGTTCACCGCTTTCTCGGCCTCTCGGTCGGCGTGGTGATTCCCAACCTCGCAGAGCCCGAGCGAAAGCAGAGCTACGCAGCCGACATTACCTACGGCACGAACAACGAGTACGGCTTCGATTACCTGCGCGACAACATGAAGCCGGCCCTCGAGTACTGCGTCCAGCGGGAGCTGCACTACGCGATCGTGGATGAAGTGGATTCGATCCTGATCGATGAGGCGCGTACGCCTCTCATCATCAGTGGTCCCTCCGAGCAGAACACCGATGTCTATCGGATTGCCAATCAGCTGATTCCGCGGCTGCGTGTCGGTCAGAAGGGTGAGGCGAGCAAGGGCATCGAAGAAACCGGCGACTACTGGGTCGATGAAGAGCATCATCAGGCGACGCTCACCGAGCAGGGTGTTCACTCCGTCGAGAAGTTGATGCGGATCGAGAACCTCTACGATCCGCAGATGTTGCCCGTGCTGCATGCCGTGCAACAAGCGCTTTCGGCCCACACCTTGAAGAAGAAGGATGTGGACTACGTCGTCCGGCGAAGCGATTCGAGCGGTCGGCCCGAGGTCGTGATCGTCGACGAGTTCACGGGCCGGTTGATGGATGGCCGACGTTGGTCCGACGGCCTCCACCAGGCGGTCGAAGCCAAGGAAGGCATCCCGATCCAGAGCGAGAGCCAGACCTACGCCTCGATCACCTTCCAGAACTACTTCCGGATGTACGACCGCATCGGCGGCATGACCGGCACGGCGGATACCGAGGCGCCTGAGTTCGCGAAGATCTACGACCTGGATGTGACGGTGGTGCCGACGAACCGCCCGATGATCCGTGATGACCTGGCCGACGTCGTCTACAAGACCGAGGGCGAAAAGTTCGAAGCCGTGATCGACGACATCAAGGAGCGTCACGCCACGGGCCAGCCGATCCTGGTGGGCACGATCTCGATCGAGAACTCGGAGCGCCTGGCCAAGCGACTCAAGAAACGCGGCATCAAGCACAATGTGCTGAACGCCAAGCAGCACGAGCGCGAGGCGGAAATCGTTGCCCAGGCCGGCCGTAAGGGGTCGGTGACGATCTCCACGAACATGGCTGGCCGCGGTACGGATATCGTGCTCGGCGGCAACTCCGAGTTCATGGCCCTGGCCAAATGCGGTGGCGACAAGGATCACCCGGATTACCCCAAGCGCCTGGCGGAATTCGAAACCCAATGCTTCGCCGAGGCGAAGGAAGTGGTGGGGGCCGGCGGCCTTCATATCGTCGGAACCGAACGCCACGAGAGCCGCCGGATCGACAATCAGCTGCGGGGTCGTGCCGGGCGCCAGGGAGATCCGGGCTCTTCCCAGTTCTTCCTCTCACTCGAAGACGGCCTGCTGCGCATCTTCGGCTCCGAGCGGATCACGCCCTGGATGGAACGCCTCGGGCTCGAGGAAGGCGAGGCCATCGAGCACAAGATGATCTCGAAGGCGATCGAGAACGCCCAGAAGAAGGTCGAAGCCCGCAACTTCGATATCCGCAAGCATCTGCTCGATTACGACGATGTCATGAACAAGCAGCGCCATGCCTTCTACGGCAAGCGCCGCGAAATCCTGGCGCGTGAGGATCTGCACGAGGAGGTTCTCGAAATCGTCGAAGGCGTATTGGTATCGACGCTCGGCAACTATTGGCCTGCCAAGGGCGAGCCCGACGAGGAGGGCCGGATCGATCTGACCGCATCTCTCGAAGGGCAGTTTGGCGTCGCTTGCGACGCCATGGGCGAGCCTTTCGTGGTCGACGGCCGGGCCGAGCGCGATCGCGACGTGGTGGGCCGGGGCATCCTCGAGAAGCTGCATGAGGTGCTCGAAGCCAAGCGAGCGAAGAGCAATGGATGGGCCGCCGAATACGCCGAGAGGGGCTACCCGGATTTCACCTGGTGGGAGCGACGCATCCTGCTCGACATCCTCGACCGTCAGTGGAAGGACCATCTCCACGCCATGGATGGGTTGCGGGATTCGGTGAGCCTGCGTGGCTACGGCCAGAAGGATCCGAAGCTCGAGTATCAGCGCGAGGGTTTCGGACTCTTCGAGGAGATGAATGCCCGCGTCGATCACGAGGTTGCGGAGATCGTCTTCAAGTTCGCGCTTCCCGATCCTCAGGCGCAACCGGCGGTGGCGCCGAGGCCACAGGCACAGGCCGGGCGGCCGGGCCTTCCCCAATCCCAGGAAGGGCAGGACGGGGCGCAGGGCGGTGCGGCGCCTCGCAAGATCGGCCGCAACGACCCCTGTTATTGCGGAAGCGGAAAGAAGTTCAAGAAATGCTGCGGGGCCGCCTAGCCAACGATGGCCCAGCGACGCAGTCAGGTGCGCGGTTTCCAGTTTGCCGGCGTGCATTGTGGGATCAAGCAAGCCGGGGCGCGTGATGTCGCGCTCGTCGCGAGCGATCGGCCTGCGGCAGTGGCAGGCGTCTTCACCCGCTCGACCGTTCCCGGTGCACCGGTCGTCGTCTGCAAGCGTCGGGTGAAGAACGGCTGGGCACGGGGCGTGGTGGTCAACGCAGGCATCTCGAATGTCGCCATGGGTGCCCGTGGCCTGCGGGATGCCCGGACCATGGCCGCGCGGGCGGCTGCCGCGATGGGTTGCTCGGAGGCCGAGATGCTCGTGGCCTCGACCGGGGTGATCGGAGTGCCGCTCCCCATGGCGAAGATCGAGGATGGAATCGCGCAGGCCGCGAAGCGGCTGGGTCCGGACGGCCTGGCCCATGCGGCCGACGCGATTCGCACCACCGATACCTACGCGAAGATCGCGCACCGGCGACGGCGCGTGGGCGAACGCTTCGTGAACGTGGCGGGCATGGCCAAGGGTTCGGGCATGATCGAGCCGCGCATGGCCACCATGCTGGCCTTCGTCGCGACGGATGCCGCAGCGGAGCCGGATCTGCTGCGCGGCCTGTGGCGTGAGGTCACCGACGAGACCTTCAACCGCGTCACGGTGGATGGAGAGACCTCGACCAGCGATATGGCGATCGTCCTCGCCAATGGTGCCAGCGGAGGCAGGCCTCTCAAGAGCGGCCGGGGCGAGGCGGCTCGGCGGCTGCGGGCGGTTCTGCTCGAGGTGTCCACTGCACTTGCCAGGGATCTGGCGCGAGATGGCGAGGGCGCCACCAAGCTGGTCACGATCGAGATCAGCGGGGCCCGATCGCCGGCCGAAGCGGAGCGGGCCGGGCGCCGGATCGCCAACTCGTTGCTGGTGAAGACGGCGCTCTTCGGGCGCGATCCGAACTGGGGCAGGATCCTGCAGACGGTGGGGGCCGGGGAGATCCGTCTGGATCTGGCTCGGACGGAAGTGGACCTCTGCGGCGTTCCGGTATTTCGGAACGGCGCATCGACGGGAGAGGCGGCTCGCCGACGCGCGGGCCGGAAGATGGCGGCGCCGGAGATCGGGATTCGCGTCCACCTCGCAGCTGGCCGGGCCAGGGCGCGCTTCTGGACGTGCGATCTTTCCTACGACTACGTCCGGATCAACGCGGAGTACACCACCTAGGCCGGGTCCTGGTGCAGCGGTTCTGCGACGCTTTCGCGGCGCCCCCCTCGGGGGCGGACACAGGCGTGGGGTTCTGCTAACCCTTCGCGACTTCACACGTTCCGGGTTGCCCCAGCGGTCCGTCGTGCCCCAGGCGCGGCGGTGGGGAGGACACAGCCGGGAGCGGAGGACCAACCGCAAAGGAGAATCGTATGTCCGAAACGCCGACGGATCCGTCCGTCCAGGCCCCGGCCGCTACCCCGGCCCCCGCGACTGAGCCCCAGGCCGAGTCGCTCACCCATGCCGAAGAGCGCGAGAAGCGCACCGCCACCGTTCGTTCGTTCCTGGAGGCCGGTGCCCACTTCGGTCACCAGACCCGCCGATGGAACCCGAAGATGAAGCCCTTCATCTTTGGCGAGCGCAATGGCGTCCACATCATCAATCTCGACGACTCCGTGCCGTTCATGGTCGGCGCTCTCGAGTTCCTGCGTGAGACCGTCGCCCAGGGCGGCAAGGTGCTGTTGGTGGGAACCAAGCGTCAGGCCTGTGAGCCGATCAAGGACGCGGCCATCCGCAGCCAGCAGTACTACGTGAACAACCGCTGGCTCGGCGGGATGCTGACCAACTTTCGCACGGTCAAGAAATCGATCGAGTACTTCAAGGATCAGCTCGAGATCCTGGCGGACGAGGAAAAGGTGGCCGAACTCGCCAAGAAAGAGCTCTCGCGGCTGAACCGTTCGGTGACGAAGTACCGGAAATCACTCGACGGCATTCGCGAGATGACGCGCCTGCCTGACGCCATGTTCGTGATCGACGTGAACAAGGAGCATATCGCAATCGCCGAGGCGCGACGTCTCGGGATTCCGATCATTGCCGTCGTCGACACCAACTGTGATCCCAAGGGCATCGATTTCGTCGTGCCGGGAAACGACGACGCTGTACGGGCGATCGAGCTCTACTGCGATCTCGTTGCGGATGCGTGCCTGGAGGGCGCTGAGCTCTTCAACCAGCGCATCATCCAGGACGAGCCGGCCCAGGGAGACGCCGGGGCGGATTCGGCCCCGGGACGCCGTGTCGTGGAGATCAAACAGCAGCAACCCGGTCGACGCGGTCGCCAGGCGGGTGGTGCGCATTCCGCCATGGGCCGCCCGCGTCGCGACGAACGGCCGGCCGAGGGCGAGGCACCGGCGCCCGCCGAGGCCGCACCGGGAGCGGCCCCCGCTGCTGCTCCCGAAGCCGCCGCAGCTGAAACGCCGGCCGTAGCCGCCACAGAGGAGGCACCGAAGGGCGACGCCTAGCGAGCGCCCGGAACATTCAGGCAGCCGCAGGGCGGCTGTCCAACGAAACCAGGGCTTCGTCGGAGGCGCGGCCCCTGACCCAGAATCTCTGGGAGGACGGCCCACCGGGTCGAGGAAGAGGATCGCAACGTGGCCGTTTCAGCAAGTGACGTGAAGGCGCTTCGGGACCGTACCGGAGCCGGGATGATGGACTGCAAGAAGGCGCTTGCCGAGGTCGACGGTGATGTCGACAAGGCGATCGAGGCGCTCCGTGAGCGAGGCCTGGCGAAGGCGGTCAAGCGCTCCGGTCGGGAGACCTCCGAAGGGACGATCGCCATGGCTCTCAGCGGCCAGGCCGGCGGCCTGGTCGAACTCGGCTGCGAGACCGATTTCGTGGCGAAGACCGACAACTTCCAGGCACTCGCCACCGGCATCGCCGGGGCCGCGGCGTCGCATCCCGAAGTGGATGGCCCTGAGGCGCTGGGTGAGATCTCTCTTGATGGTGAGAAGATCAGCGAGCGCGTCGCCAGCGCGGTAGGCACCCTGGGAGAGAACATCCAGCTCAAGCGCTCGACGCGGCTCGCGGTCGGCTCTGGGCACGTGGGTGGGTACATCCACGCCGGCGGCAAGCTCGGCGTGCTGGTGGCGCTGGAGACCGCTGCCACAGGCCCGGCGGTCGAGGGCCTGGCGAAGGATCTCGCGATGCACGTGGCGGCCGCGGATCCGAGCCCGGTCGGCGTCGATCGCGATGATGTCGCCAAGGATCTGATCGACAAGGAGGCGGAGCTCTTCCGCCGCCAGGCCGAACAGGACGGCAAGCCGGCCCAGGTGATCGACAAGATCGTCGAGGGGCGGATTCGCAAGTACTACAGCGAGGTCTGCCTGCTCGAGCAGGCCTTCGTGAAGGATCCCGACAAGACCATCCAGGCGCTGACCAAGGAGGTCGGCGATGCTGCGGGGAGTGCCATCAGCGTGGCTGGTTTCTTACGCTTCAAGCTGGGAGAAGACGCCTCGGAATGAAAGCCGCCTACCCGCGGATCCTGCTCAAGCTCTCCGGCGAGGTCCTCGCCGGCGATGCTGGCTTTGGCATTCAGCCCGCCGTCCTGCGCGAGTTGGCCGAGGAGATCCGCGACGTCCGCGCGCTGGGCACCCAGATCGGCATCGTGATCGGTGGCGGCAACATCATTCGCGGCGTCACGGCGGCGAATGAGGGAATGGATCGCTCAACGGCCGACTACATGGGCATGATGGCGAGCATCATGAACAGCGTGGCCCTTCAGGACGCTCTCGAGCACCTGGATCTGGCGACCCGTGTGCTCTCGGCCCTCGAGATCCAGGAGGTGGCCGAGCCCTACATCCGGCGGCGTGCGGTGAGACACCTGGAGAAGGGGCGCATCGTGATCTTCGCCGGTGGTACCGGAAATCCCTATTTCACCACCGATACCGCCGCGGCGCTTCGTGCAGCAGAAGTGCACGCGAGCGTCGTGCTGAAGGGGACGAAGGTCGATGGTGTCTACTCGGATGATCCGGAAAAGAATCCAAAGGCCGAGCGCTTCGAGCGACTCAGCTTCGATGACGTGACCCAGCGTCGGCTGGCGTTCATGGACCAGGCGGCCATTGCGTTGTGCCGGGAGAATGCGCTTCCGATCGTGGTCTTCGATATGACGGTTCCTGGCAACATCCGAAAGGTGGTCGCTGGGGAGACGATCGGCACGACGATTTCCGACTGAGCGGCATCAACAGGGAGAGAGCACAGCATGGCGGAGGAAGATGTAGCCATCGTTCTGGACGAGGCGAAGGAGGATATGGAGAGGGCTGTGCGCCGTTTCGGTGCCGGGCTGCAGAAGATTCGCACTGGACGTGCGAACCCCGCGATCCTCGAAGGTGTCCAAGTCGACTATTACGGGACACCGACCCCCTTGAATCAGCTCGCAACCCTCTCGGCTCCAGATGCCAGGCTGATCGTCGTATCCCCCTTCGACAATGGATCGCTGGGAGATGTGGAGCGGGCCATCCAAGCGGCTGACCTGGGCCTGACGCCGAGCAACGACGGCAAGGTGATTCGGCTTCCGATTCCGCCGCTTACGGAGGAACGTCGCAAGGAGCTGGTGAAGCAGATCAAGAAGACCGCCGAGGAACACAAGATCGGTGTCCGTGAAGCGCGCCGCGGTGCGGTCTCGATGCTCAAGGATCTGGAGAGCGACGGCAGCGTCCCCAAGGACGACCGGCACCGGATCGAGAAGACCATTCAGGACCTGACGGACGAGTTCATCGCCAAGATCGACACGATGACCCATGCGAAGGAGGAGGAGGTCCTCCAGGTCTAGCGCCGAGGAAGTCATCCCATGTCCGAGCGCCGACACGCAGAGCCCGGAGGCTCCCAACCCGAAGGGTCCAAGCCCGAGGGATCCGAACCCGCAACCGACCCGGCGGGCGCCGCGATCCCGCGGCACGTCGCCGTCATCATGGATGGCAACGGCCGTTGGGCGGAAGGGCGGGGGCTCCCCCGCACCGAGGGCCACCGAGCGGGGCTGGAGGCCGTGCGGAAGATCGTGCGCGCCGCGGACGATCTGGGCATCGGCTTTCTCACCCTGTTTGCCTTCTCCTCGGAGAACTGGAATCGCCCGAAGCAGGAGGTCGACCTGCTGATGCGCCTGCCCGAGGAGTTCTTCGAGCTGGATCTTCCGGAGGTCATCGAGCGCGGTTGCCGCATTCGCACGATCGGGCGCATGGAACGCCTTCCGCCTAACGTCCGTCGCACGCTCGAGAATGCCAAGCAGCGCACGGAGAGTGGAACGGGCATGCAGCTCGTCTTCGCGCTCTCCTACGGGGGCCGAGCAGAGATCGTGGATGCCGCGCGGCGCCTGCTGCGCGAGCACGAACAGGGAAGCCTCGATCCCGACGGCCTGGACGAGAAGACCTTTGCGGCCCACCTCGATTTGCCCGAGCTTCCCGATGTGGATCTGATGATCCGCACGGGCAGGGAAATGCGGATCTCGAACTTCTTGTTGTGGCAACTCGCCTACGCGGAAATCCACCTCACGGATTGCATGTGGCCGGATTTCGGGCGCGCCGAGCTGGAAGCGGCGATCGCCGATTTCAATGGCCGCGAGCGCCGCTTCGGCCAGACCGGTGCCCAGGTGCGAGAGGGCTCGTGAGGCGTCTGGCGCTCCTCGGCAGCACGGGCAGCATCGGCGAGCAGACGCTCTCGGTGGCCCAGGAGTTCCCGGATCGCTTTCGCGTCACGGCGTTGGCCGCCGGCCTGAACATCAAGCGGTTGGCAGAGCAGGTGGCGCAGGTACGCCCGGGGCGGGTGTCGGTGATGGAGGAGGCTGGGGCGGCGGAGCTTCGTCAGCGTCTCGAGGCGGCTTCGGTCCCGGTCCCGGAGATCGTCGTTGGGGCCGCAGGGCTGATTGCCGTCGCCGAATACGAAGCCGACCTCGTGGTCGCGGGCCTGGTGGGCGCCGTGGGCCTGGCTCCCACCTTCGCCGCGATCCGCGCGGGCCGCGATATCGCGCTTGCCAACAAAGAGGTGATGGTGATGGCCGGGGCGTTGGTCCGCCGCGAGGTGGAGCGTGCCGGCGTGGCGCTCCTGCCCGTCGACAGCGAGCACAGCGCGATCTTCCAGGCCTTGGCCGGTCAGCGCCCGGAAGACATCGATGCCCTCATCCTGACCGCCTCGGGTGGTCCCTTTCGCACCTGGAGCAAAGAAGAAATCGCGGGCGCAAGTGTCGAGCAGGCTCTCGACCACCCGAACTGGAGCATGGGGCCGAAGATCACGATCGATTCGGCCAGCCTGATGAACAAGGGCCTCGAGGTGATCGAGGCGCGCTGGCTCTTCGACGTTCCGCCGGAACGCATCCGGGTGGTGGTGCACCCGCAGTCGATCGTGCATTCGCTGGTGGAGTTCATAGACGGGTCGGTGCTCGCGCAGCTGGGAATGCCCGATATGCGGGGACCGATCGCGCTCGCGCTCTCCTGGCCCGAGCGACTGCCGGTCTCGACGCCGCGGCTCGACCTGGCCGCCGCGGGACGGCTCGATTTCGAGACTCCGGATACCAAACGCTTCCCCTGCCTGGATCTGGCCTTCCGCGCCCTGACGGGCGGTGAGGCCGCACCGGCGGTGCTGAACGCAGCCAACGAAGTATCCGTCGCAGCCTTCCTCGCGGGGGGGCTGCTCTTCCCCCGAATCGCAGCCACCAACGGCCTCGTGCTCGAGGCCTGGCTCGCCGATCATGAAGGCGAAGCGGTCGAGCGTCTGGAAGAAGTGGAGGCCGCCGACGCCTGGGCAAGGGCCCAGGCTCGGGCGCATCTGGAGGATCTGACTCCGTGAGCCAAATCGCCACCGGTGCAGAGGGCATCTTTGCGTTCATACTGATGCTCGGCGTGCTCGTCACGGTTCACGAGTGGGGCCACTACATCGTGGCGAAACTCTGTGGCGTTCGCGTACTCAAGTTTTCGATCGGTTTCGGTTCGCCGATTGGAATCGGCCGCTTCCGCATGGCCTGGACGCGCAGTGGCACGGACTACGTCGTGGCTTGGATCCCCCTGGGCGGCTACGTGAAGATGCTCGGGGAGAATCCCGGCGAAGAGGACGGCCCGGAAGCGCTCGAGGATCCCGCTCGCAGCCTGCCTGCCCAGCCGATGTGGAAGAAGCTGGCGATCTACCTCGCGGGCCCCGCGATGAATCTGGTGCTTCCCGTACTGCTACTGACGGGCACGCTCTGGGTGGGTATCGATCGGCAGGCCCCGGTGATCGGCACGATCGAACCGGCCTCACCGGCCGCACGGGCGGGTCTCGCCGCTGGCGACCGGATCCTGGAGCTGAACGGCGAGCCGGTCACCTGGTGGCAGGATCTGAACGAGTTCGTCCGGGAGCATCCGGGCGAACGCGTCGAGCTCGGGATCCAGCGCGAGGGAACTGCGGATTTCACACGTTCGGTGCCGATCGAAACCCGTCCCGGAATCGACCGGGTGTTTCGCGATGACAAACAGGTCGGCTGGCTAGGCATCCAGCACGAGCGGCAGAAGGCGCTGATCGGATTCTCGGGGCCGGAGGCGATTGCTGCAGTGAGCGGATTGAGGGCAGGCGATCGCGTGGTTCGGGTGGGAGAACGCGAGGTCGAGGACTGGGCCGGCTTTGCCGTGGCCTACCGCGAAGCCGGGGAAGTGGGCGAGATCGGCCTCCGCGTCATGCGGCCCCAAGGTATTTACCTGGAGGCAGAAGAGAGCCCGGTCGACGTCAGCGTTCCGGCCCTCGGCAGCGTGGACGCATTGGGTGTGGCTCCGGCGGTCGTCCTGGTCGCCGCGGTTTCCGAGGAGATGCCAGCGGCCCAGGCTGGGATCGAGGCCGGCGATCTGATCGTGGCCGTCGACGGGCGACCGATCGGCAGCTTTCTCACCTTCCAGGAGACGGTGCTCGGCAGCGGCGGCCGAAGCCTCGATATCCAGATCGCGCGGGCCGGGGAGACGCGCCGCGTGTCGATCCAACCCAAGAAGGTGCCTTCCCAGATCGAGGGAAACGATCAGGAGGAGTATCTGATCGGCATTCAGGGTGCGAACGCGGCGCTTCAGGGTGCCGTTCGTCAGGAGCGCTTGCGCAACCCCTTCGTCGCCATTCCGCGCGCGACGGTGATGACCTACGAGGTCACCACACTCTTCCTGCGCGGGCTTCGCAAGCTGATCACTGGCGATATCTCACGTAAGGCGATCGGCGGCCCGATCGAGATCGCCAAGCAAAGCCACTCCGCCTTCCAGGCTGGCTGGGATCGCTTCCTGCAGCTGTTGATGCTGATCAGCATCAACCTCGGCATCCTGAACCTTCTGCCGATTCCGATCCTCGACGGCGGCCAGGCGTTGATTGCCCTGGTCGAAGGCGTGAAGCGTGGCCCGCTCTCGGTTCGCACCCGCGAGCTCGTCCAGCAGGTCGGACTGATCTTGTTGGTGGCCCTGATGAGCTTCGCTCTATGGAATGATGTTTCCCGCAACTGGTCGAACTTCTTCGACTGGATGCGGGGTCTGTAGTCAGGTTTGGCAGCCGAGCGCCACTCCGGGAACGGGCGCGGAAGGCCGCGCCATCGGGTCGAGGCCGGTCGTTCGAATCGCCCCCGGGCTGCCACCGGCGGGCCGCGGATCCTCGCACTCGAAACGGCGACCCGGGTGATGAGCGTGGCGATCCTCGAGGGGCCGCGGGTGATCGCGGAGCTGTCCAGCGAGGGCGCGCGCGTCCACTCGGAGCGGCTGCTTCCAGGGATCGACACCGTGCTCGACGAAGCCGGCTTCGGCTTGGGAGATCTCGATGCGATCGCGGTTTCGGCCGGGCCCGGTTCGTTCACAGGGCTGCGCATTGCGATCGCCACCGCCAAGGGCCTGGCCTTCGGGGCCGGGCCGGCGCTGGTCGGCGTGTCCACGCTGGCGGCGTTGGCGCGGGCGGCCCACGGCGCGAGTGGGCCCGTGGCCGCACTCCTCGACGCGCGCCGCGGGGAGCTTTATGCGGGCGTTTGGAGCTCGGCCGATGCGGCCGCTGAGCCCATCGTAGCCGAGAGCGTCTATTCGCCGGAGGGGCTCTCCCGGCTGCTCCCACCCGGTACGCAGATCATGGTAGGCGAAGATGCCTTCGACGGGGCGGCTGCCCTGGTTGCGGCCTCCGGCCCTGGCCTCGAGCTGTCTCCGGCTGTCGCCGCCCGGGCTGGGCGGGTCGGAGAGCTTGCCCTGGCGCGCCTGGAGGCGGGTGGCGGGCAAGCTGCGGCGGCCCTGCGTCCCCGCTACTTGAGGCGTGCGGAAGCCGAGGTGAAGCGAACGGGCGAGGCCCTCGAACCGACGCTTTGACACCCCTCCGGGGCTTTCGTAGCCTCGGCCCTTCGGCGGACGCCGGAATCCCGTAAGCGCCCGGAAGCGCAGGCGGAGTCCCCGGCCCACAAGGCCCGCTTTGTCCCCCAGGAACCCACGGAGATGCATCCCCCATGGCACTGAACATCTACTACGACAAGGACGCGGACCTCGGCCGGCTCGAGGGCCGGATCGTCGCCGTGATCGGCTACGGCAGCCAGGGCCACGCCCACGCCCAGAACCTGAAGAACTCCGGCGTCGATGTCGTGGTGGGGCTGCGCAAGGATTCGGCTTCCTGGTCGAAGGCCGAGGCCGCGGGTCTGCGCGTGGCGACTCCGGACCAGGCGGCCCGTGAGGCCTCGGTGATCATGTTGACCGTCCCGGACGAGACCGCCGCCGCGCTCTACGCCGACGAGATTGCTCCGGGGCTCGAGCCCGGCGACTACCTGGCCGTGGCCCACGGTTTCAACATCCACTTCCAGGCGATCACTCCGCCGGAGAACGTGAATGTCTTCATGGTTGCGCCGAAGGGGCCCGGCCATACGGTGCGCGCCCACTACGAGGAAGGGAAGGGTGTGCCGTGCCTCGTCGCGGTGCATCAGGACCCGACCGGCGACACGCTGCAGATCGGGCTGGCCTACGCCAAGGCGATCGGCGGCGGCCGCGCCGGCATCATCGAGACGACCTTTCGCGAGGAGACCGAGACCGATCTCTTCGGCGAGCAGGCCGTGTTGTGTGGTGGGCTCACCGAGTTGATGCGCAACGGTTACGAGACCCTCGTCGAAGCGGGCTACGCGCCGGAGATGGCGTACTTCGAGACGATCCACGAGGTGAAGCTGATCGTCGATCTGATCTACGAAAACGGCATGGCCAATATGCGCTACTCGGTCTCGAATACCGCGGAGTACGGGGATTTCACCCGTGGCCCGCGCGTCATCGATGCGGGTGTGAAGGATCGGATGCGGCAGGTCTTGAAGGAGATCCAGGAAGGCGAGTTCGCCAAGGAGTTCATCCTCGAGAACCAGTCGGGCTTCGTCGGCTTCAACGCCATGCGGCGTCGGGCGGCCGAGCATCCGATGGAAAAGGTAGGCGCGCGGTTGCGTGGCCTGATGTCCTGGCTGGGCGAGAATCGTCTGGTCGATCGATCGAAGAACTGACGTGAGCGAGCGCCCGGCCGACCCCCATTTCCAGGAGAGGCTCACCGCCTGGTTCGCGCCGGATGTCTACCGGTTCGGAATACCCCTGTTCGTGGTGTCCGGCCTGGCCTGGGGCCTGGAGGCATCGATCGTCTCCGCCGTCTTCGGCGGGCTCGGTGTGTTCGTGGCGGCCTTCTTCAGGAACCCGGAGCGGACCCTCCCGGAGGGCGAGCGGCTCGTGATCGCGCCGGCCGATGGGCGCGTCATCGAGGTCGGGGAGATCGAGACCGCGGATGGCGAAAAGGCTTTGCGGATAGGCATCTTCCTCTCAGTCTTCAACGTTCACGTGAACCGTGTGCCGGTGTCCGGACGCGTCGTTTCGCTCGAGCGTTCCGGGGATGCCTACCTGGCCGCCTTCAACCGCGAGGCCGAGACCCGCAATGTCCGCTGCGCGATGACCCTCGCCATGGCCGACGGCCGGCAGGTGGGCGTCGTGCAGATCACCGGGCTGATCGCCCGGCGCATCCTCTGCCATCCGGAGATCGGCGAGTGGCTCGACCGGGGCGTACGCTACGGGCTGATCCGCTTCGGCTCACGTACCGATGTGGTGCTGCCCCTCGGCACCACGGCGCTGGTGGAGCGCGGCACCCGGGTGCGGGGTGGGAGCACGGTGATCGCTGAGCTCGAAGGGGAGGAGGCCGCATGAGCGAGTCCGAAATCCCGAGCCCGACAGGACAGGCCGATCGAGAGGGCGCTCGGCGCAGGCGCAAGCGACGTCGCCGCCAGCGTGGTGATGCCCGCCGGGGCATGGCCCTGCTTCCGCAGCTCTTCACGACGGGCAACCTGGCGGCGGGTTTCTGGTCGATCACCCTGGCGGCACGAGGCGACCTGGATCGCGCCGCCCTGGCGATCTTCATCGCCTGGATCTTCGATGTGCTCGACGGCCGTGTCGCGCGGATGGCGCGGGCGACCAGCCGCTTCGGCGCTGAATACGATTCGATCGCCGATACGGTCTCGTTCGGTGTTGCGCCGGCCATGCTCGCCTATCAAGCGGGTGCCCTCCAACAGCTGGGCTGGACGGGTTGGGTGCTGGCATTCCTGTACGCGGCCTGTGCCGCACTGCGGCTGGCGCGCTTCAACGTCACGCCGGATCGGTACCGTGGCAGGTTCGAAGGCCTGGCCACGCCCTCGGGCGCCGGCATGGTGTTGTCCTCGGTCTGGTTCGCGGGTTTCCTGCGTGAGAGCGGGTTGCCTCTCGATATCCCCGCACCCCTGGCAGGCGTTGGTATCGCACTACTCGGCGTGCTGATGGTGAGTCCCATTCCCTACCGGAGCTTCAAGGATCTTCGCATCAGGGGCTCCTACACGACCACGGTGCTGATGGTGTTGGCGTTGGCGGTGATCCTCTCGAAGCCCTCTGTCACGCTCTTCCTGGTTGGGATCGTCTACGTGGCCTCCGGGCCGGTGGAGTGGGTGTGGCGCTGGCGTACCGGCAAGACGCTCGAGGAGATCCCGGCGGAATCGGAAGGGAGTGCGACTGAATCATGAGCGACGACAAACACATTCGCATTTTCGATACCACGCTGCGTGATGGCGAGCAGGCGCCGGGCTGCAGCATGAACCTGAACGAGAAGGTGACCCTGGCTCGCCAACTCGAACGCCTCGGGGTGGACATCATCGAGGCCGGCTTCGCGATCGCCAGCGATGGCGACTTCGCTTCGGTCAAGGCGATCGCGGAAGCGCTGGAGGAGACCAGGGTCTGCAGCCTCGCGCGCACCGCCGAAGCCGATATCTCCCGTGCAGGTGAGGCCCTCGAAAAGGCGCGTCGGCCGCGCATCCACACATTCATCGCAACCAGCGAAATCCATCTGGAGCACAAGCTCAAGATGGGCCGCGAACAGGTGCTCGAAGAAGTGGACCGGGCAGTGCGTCAGGCACTGCAATTCACGGATGACGTGGAGTTCTCTGCGGAAGATGCCACCCGATCGGATTGGGATTACCTCGTGCAGGTCTTCAACTGTGCGGTGAAGGCCGGTGCCACGACCCTGAATGTGCCCGATACGGTGGGCTACACGACCCCGGTCGAGTACCACGATCTGATCCTCTATCTACGCGAGCACATCCCCGGCAGTGAGAAGGTGATCTTCAGCCTGCATTGCCACAACGATCTGGGCCTGGCGACGGCCAACAGCCTGGCCGCCATCGAAGCGGGCGCACGCCAGGTCGAGTGCACGATCAACGGGATCGGCGAGCGTGCCGGGAACACCGCCATGGAAGAAGTCGTGATGGCGTTGAAAGTCCGGAAGGATGCCTTCGACGGGCTGGACACGAAGATCCGCACGACCGAGATCTATCCGACGAGCCGGATGCTTTCGTCGATCGTCGGCTTCCCGGTGCAGCCGAACAAGGCGATCGTTGGCGACAACGCCTTCGCCCACGAAGCCGGGATCCACCAAGATGGCGTGCTCAAGGCGGCGATCACCTACGAGATCATGACGCCCCAATCGATCGGCCGACCGTCGAACGAGTTGGTGTTGGGCAAGCACTCGGGCCGTCACGCCTTCCGCGACCGCCTGACCGAGATGGGCTACGAGCTGGCGGACGAGGACTTCCAGAAGGCCTTCCGCCGTTTCAAGGCCCTCGCTGACAAGAAGAAGACGATCTACAACGAAGACCTGGAAGCCATCGTCTCCAGCTCAGTGAACGCGGAAGCCGGGCGCTTCCGGCTCGGAAACCTGGTCATCCAGAGCGGCACCTTCGCCACGCCGAATGCCACGGTGGAACTCCTGATCGACGGCGAACCCAAGAAGGCGACGGCCCAGGGCGATGGCCCGGTCGACGCCGTGTTCAAAGCCATCGCCGAGCTCACCGAAACCAAGTCCGAGCTCCTCCAGTTCCAGGTGAAGGCCATCACAGGCGGCATGGACGCCCAGGGCGAAGTCACTGTCACGGTGACCGAAGACGGCCGCCGCATGATTGGCCACGGCGCGCACACCGACATCATCGTCGCCAGTGGCCGCGCCTACGTAGCCGCCATCAACCGCCTGGAAGCCCAGAAGACCCAGCGCCCCCAGACCAACGCCCCTCGCGGTATCTGACGCAACAGCGGGGACGTTCCTCAACGCAATACGACGAATGCAACGCCCCGTTGCATTCGCAGGAAAACGGAGACCATGAGCGAGAAGATCCTCGTCCTGCCTGGCGACGGCATCGGCCCTGAAGTCACCCGCGAAGCGTGCCGCGTGCTCGAAGTCGCAGCGCACCGGGCGGGCTTGCGACTGGGAATGGAAGAAGCCCGGATCGGCGGCGCTTCGATCGATGCCGACGGGACGCCTCTTGCCGATGCGGTCGTGGCCCAGGCTCGCGCGAGTCGGGCCGTCCTGCTCGGCGCTGTGGGTGGCCCCAAATGGGATGCCTTGCCGGTGGATACACGGCCCGAGAAAGGCCTCCTGCGCATTCGCAAGGAGCTCGGCTTGTTCGCCAACCTGCGGCCGGCCACCGTGTTCCCGGCACTGGCCGCCGCATCGACCCTGCGCCCGGAGGTCGTGGACGGCATCGACCTGTTGGTGGTTCGTGAGCTGACCGGAGGCATCTATTTTGGTGAGCCGCGGGGGCGCGCGCTGGTGGAAGGCCGCCGCGAGGCGCGCAACACGATGGTCTACGACGAGGTGGAGATCGACCGGATCACGCGGGTGGCCTTCGATTCCGCGCGGCGGCGTCGGCACCACCTGACCCACGTCCACAAGGCCAATGTGCTCGAGGTTTCGCAGCTCTGGATGGAAGTGGTCGATGAAGTGGCGAAGGATTACGACGACGTGGAGCTCAGCCACCAGCTCGTCGATTCCTGCGCGATGCTGCTGGTGCGCGACCCGGGCCGCTTCGACGTGATCGTGACGGGCAACTTGTTTGGCGACATCCTCTCGGACGAGGCCGCGATGATCACCGGCTCCCTCGGGATGTTGCCCTCGGCGAGCCTGGGTGAGGGCGGCGTGGGCCTGTACGAGCCCGTCCACGGCTCCGCACCGGACATCGCTGGCCAGGATGCGGCCAACCCGCTGGCGGCCATCCTCTCCGTGGCCATGATGCTCGAACACACCTTCGAGCGGGAGGATGTGGCTGCCGGGGTGCGCAGTGCGGTGACCGCCGTTCTCGGCGAAGGCCTCCGCACCGGCGATCTGGTGCTGGATGGCGAGGAGCGCCCGACGCTCGGCTGTGTGGCGATGGGCGACGCGGTGCTGCGTCAGCTCGAGAAGGGCGCATGAGCACGCCCGAGCTGCTGCGTGTGGCCGTGATCGGCGCCACGGGCACCGTGGGCCGGGAATTGATCTCGCTCCTGCAAGAGCGCCGCTTTCCGATCCAACGGCTGGTGCCGGTGGCGAGCGAAGATTCGATCGGCCAGGAGGTCGAGTTCCTTGGCCACGATCTGCCCGTCGAGACCGAGCCTCCGCCGCTGACCGAGCTTGACCTGCTCTGGCTCTGCACACCCGCCGCTGCTGGTGTGGATTGGATCCGGCTTGCCCTGCGCAGCGAGTTGGCCTGCGTCGATCTCGGCGGTGCTCTGGCCGAGCGCGGAGAGATCCCGCTGGGCCTGGCCGCCAACCCGGCGCGGGCATGGTCCGCCGAGCAGCCATTGATCGCCGGGCCCGCAGGCCCCGTTCTGTTGCTGGCCCCCGTGCTGGCGGCGCTTGCCGAACGCGCCGGTGTGGCGCGGGCCCAGGCCACCATCCTCGAATCCGCCTCCAGTGTGGGCCGCGCCGGCGTGGAAGCGCTTCAGCAGGAAACCCTGGGCCTCTTCCAACAGCAGGAGGTCGATATCTCCGAGGTCTTCCCGAAGCCACTGGCCTTCGATTGCTTGCCGTCGGCCGACGCGCCGGGGCTGGGCCTGACGGGAGACCGGGAGGCCCAGATCGAAGTGCACCTGAGCCGGCTCCTCCCGGAGCCGATGCCCCTCTCGGTGACGGCCGTGCGGATTCCCACCTTCGCCGGTTGTGGCATCCAGCTCTCCGTCGAGACCGAGCGTCCGCTCTCGGCCCAGGAGGCGGCCGACACGCTCTCGAAGACGCCCGGCATCGTCGTCAGCGACGAGCCGGGTGCCCCCAACACCCGCGGCAGTATCGGCAGCTCCGATGTGGGCGTAGGCCGGGTCCGTCCCGACCCGTCCGCGCCCGAGGGCCACGGCTTGCGGCTCTGGCTGGCCGGAGATCCGGTTCGTCTGGCCGCGCTCAACGGCCTCGAGCTGGCTCGCGAGCGCTTCTTCAGCACCGGCACCTGATCCTCATGCCGACCTTTCGGCTGACCATCGAATACGATGGGACGGATTTCGAGGGCTGGCAGCGGCAGCCGGAAGGTCATCGCTCCGTGCAGGCCGAGCTGGAGGGCGCGCTTACGGCGATCGTAGGCGCGCCGGCCACGGTGAAGGCCGCCGGTCGAACCGATGCCGGGGTTCATGCCGAGGGCCAACTCGTCGCCGCGGCTCTGGCGACGGATCTCGCCCCCGAGACCCTGGCCCGCGCCCTGAACGCCAAGCTGCCGGCCGATGTGGCGGTCGCCGATGCGGCCTTCGCCCCGGACGGGTGGAACCCGCGCTTCGCGGCCAAGGGCAAGTTGTATCGCTACCAGATCTGGAATGCGGCCAGGCGCTCCCCCCTGCGGCTGCGGCGTTGGCACCACGTCCCCCAACGCTTGGATCTGGCGGCCATGCAGACGGCCAGCGAACTCCTTCTGGGGAGGCACGATTTCGCTTCCTTCCAGGCGGCGGGTTCGAGCGTGACGGATACGGTTCGCACCCTGGCCCGTCTAGAGGTGAAGGGGGCCGCTGGGGAGGCCGTGGTGATCGAGGCGGAGGGAGACGGCTTCCTACGCCACATGGTCAGAAACCTGGTGGGAACCCTTCTGGAGGTGGGCGTGCGCCGTCAGGTGCCCTCGTGGACCGCTGAGGTGCTCGCCAGCCGAGAGCGCAGGGCCGCGGGCCCCACCGCACCCGCCCTGGGCCTGACCCTGGTGCGAGTGGATGCTTGACCGCGGGGACGCCCTGAGGAAGCGGGGACGTTCTTTCCGCTGTTTCCGTTGCGGGTTTTCCCGCGGAGCGGGAAAACCCGCAACGGAAACAGCGGAAAGAACGTCCCCGCTTCCGGCTTCTTGACCCCCGGGGATCCGCTTGCTATCGAACACCCCTCGCCGCCGCGCTCTGCGCGCGCGAGCCCTTAGAGAGGACTGCATCCGATGGGAGCCCAGGCCCACCTGGCCACTCAGAGCGCCAAGCTCGCCGACGTCGAACGGCGCTGGCTCGTCGTGGACGCCAAAGACGTCGTGCTTGGCCGTCTCGCGACCCACGTGGCGACGATCCTTCGCGGCAAGCACAAGCCTACGTACACGCCCCACGTCGATACCGGCGATTTCGTCATCGTGATCAACGCCGAGAAGGTGAAGCTCACGGGCCGCAAGCGAGAGGCGAAGACGTACTACCGCCACTCTGGTTGGGCGGGCGGCCTGAAATCGATCACCGCGGACAAGCTGCTCTCCGGCCCGTATGCGGACCGGGTCGTGCGCAACGCCGTCCGCGGCATGATTCCCAAGAACGCACTTGGCCGGAAGATGCTCGCGAAGCTCAAGGTCTACGCCGGTCCCGATCATCCCCACGCGGCTCAAAAGCCCGAGGAGCTCGTCCTTGACTGATGTGCAGACCAGTACCGCCGCGACCGGCCGTCGCAAGACCTCTGTGGCCCGCGTCCGGGTGAAGCTCGGCGTGGGTTCGATCGTCGTGAATGGCAGGCCCCTCGAGGAGTACTTCCCCCGCGAGAGCCTGGTGAAGATGATCCATCAGCCCTTCGATACCACCGGCCTCGGCGGCCAGTACGACATCGTTGCCAGCATCAATGGCGGCGGTGTCTCCGGCCAGGCAGGCGCGTTGCGCCACAGCATTGCCCGCGCGTTGGAGAAGCTCGACCCGTCTCAGCGCCCGGCGCTGAAGAAAGCGGGCTTCCTGACCCGCGATGCGCGGAAGATCGAGCGGAAGAAGTACGGGCAGCGCGGTGCGCGTGCCCGTTTCCAGTTCTCGAAGCGCTAGGCCTCATCCAGAGAATCGTTTGCGAACGGGAGGTCTTCGGGCCTCCCGTTTTGCGTTTCAGCCGGGTTCGGCTGACCATAGGAGATCGACCATGCGGATTGCCGTCGTCGGAGCGAGCGGATACACCGGGCTCGAAAGCCTGCGCATCCTGCACCGCCATCCGCATTGCGAGGCGGTCGCGGCGACCAGTGAGCAGCGGGCGGGTCAGCCCGTGGGCGAGGTCTACCCGGCACTCCGGGGTGTCACCGAGCTGGAATTCGAGAATGCCGACCCGCAGGCGCTCGCCAGCCGGGCGGATGCAGCCATTCTCTGCCTGCCCCACGCCACCGCCGCCCCTATTGCCGCCGGCCTGCGGAAGGCCGGGGTGCGGGTCGTGGACCTCTCGGCGGATTTCCGCCTCTCCGATTCGGCGACCTACGAGGCCTGGTACGGCCCCCACGGCGCCCCGGAGCTGTTCGGGCAAGGCGTCTACGGCCTGCCCGAGCTGTACCGGAAGGAGATCCGCAGCGCAGACCTCGTGGCGGTGGCCGGTTGCTATCCGACCTCCGTGCTGATCCCGCTGGTGCCCTTCCTCCGGGCCGGTATCGTCCAGACCGAGGGGATCCACATCGACAGCAAGTCCGGGGTTTCCGGTGCCGGCCGCAAGTTGGCCGAACACTTCCTGATGGCGGAGATGGACGGCAACGCGAAGGCCTACGCCATCGGCGCCCACCGCCACGGGCCCGAGATCGAGCAGGAGGCCCGCCTGGCCGCCGGCACCGAGGTGCGGGTGAGCTTCGTGCCCCATCTGCTGCCCACGGTGCGGGGCACGCTGAGTACGATCTACCTGCGCACGAAAGCGCCCGTGGGAGAAGATGCCGCGCGCGCCATCCTGGCCGAGGCCTGGAAGGACGAGCCCTTCGTGCGGATGCTGCCCGCCGGCGAGGCGCCCCAGATCAGCAGTGTGCGCGGCAGCAACTTCTGCGACGTCAATGTCGTGGCCGACGAACGCAACGGCACGCTGATCGTGCTTGCCGCGATCGACAACCTGGTGAAAGGTGCCTCGGGGCAGGGCGTGCAATGCCTGAACCTGATGGCGGGCTTCGAGGAGACGGCCGGGCTCGGCGAGGCACCGTTCTCGCCGTAGGCCTCTGAAACGCTGTCTCGCCCCCACGAAATTGCGGCGGCGCGAGCCCGCGGAAATTGCGGCGGCGCGAGCCGGGCGCTACAACCCTCCGAACTCCTTCGGGGTGAGAGACATCCGTTCGGTCCCGTCGCATTCCCCCACGGCATCGCCGTGCGCGGCAAGTTCCGGATCGCCAGGCACATGACGGCTTCCACGTCGTACTTCGCCGCCGATCCGACGGAGATCCGCCTCTCGGTATCAGCTGTGGTGTGGAGCGCCGGTCCCGGCAGCCCGCTCCTGCTGATGCGCCGCAGCGACAACGGGCACTGGGGCCTGCCGGGAGGCTATGTGGAGGCCGGCGAGAACGTGGCCACCGCCGCGGCCCGCGAGGTCGAAGAAGAGACCGGGGTGCGCATCGACGTGGGCCGATTGATCGGCGTCTACTCCGAGCCGGCTCGTCAGGTGATTGCCTACCCGGACGGCAACCGGGTGCAATCCGTGAACCTCTGCTTCGAGGGCACGCCGGTGGGGCAGGGCGAGCCCACAACGCCGGAAGAGACCCTCGAGATCGGTTATTTCGCGCCGGAGGGCCTGCCACAGCCCTTCGTTCCCATCCACCAGATTCGTATCGACGACGTGCGGGCCAGCGAAAGCGCCGCCGCCGTCCGATAGACTCCAGGAGAGCTCATGACCACGCGCCCCAAGAAGTTCATCTTCGTCACCGGAGGGGTCCTTTCGGGCCTCGGCAAGGGTTTGTCCGCCGCCGCCATCGGGGCCCTGCTGGAAGCCCGGGGCTTACGGGTCGCTTTCCTGAAGCTCGATCCCTACCTGAACGTCGATCCGGGCACGATGAATCCGGTGCAGCACGGCGAGGTGTTCGTCACGGACGACGGCGCCGAGACGGATCTGGACCTGGGGCACTACGAGCGCTTCACCCGCACGCGCACGGGCCAGGTCAACAACGTGACTGCCGGGCGTGTGTACAACACGGTGATCAGCAACGAGCGCAAGGGCGATTACCTGGGCGGCACGGTGCAGGTGATCCCGCACATCACCGACGAGATCAAGAAGCGCATCCACCTGGCCGGGGAAGGTGCGGACCTGCTGATCGTCGAGGTCGGCGGAACCGTGGGCGATATCGAATCGCTGCCGTTCCTCGAGGCCGTTCGTCAGGCGCGCAATGACGTGGGCCGGGAGAACGTGTGTTACGTCCACCTTGCCCTGGTGCCGTTCATTCCTTCGGTGGGTGAGCTGAAGACCAAGCCGCTTCAGCATTCGGTGAAGGAGCTTCAAGCTGTCGGCATCGCGCCGGACGTTCTGCTCTGCCGCACGGATCGTTTCCTGCCCCGTTCCGTGAAGGCCAAGATCGCGCTCTTCTGCAATGTGGATGAGGACGCGGTGGTCACCGCCAAGGACGTGGAGCACATCTACGAGGTGCCACTCGTCTTCGCCGATGAAGGGCTGGACGAGAAGATCACCCGGGTGCTCGGCATCTGGACGGGAGCGCCCAATCTCAGTGCCTGGGAGAAGCTCGTCCACGCCATCCGTCATCCCGAGCGGGAAGTGCGGATCGGGATGGTCGGGAAATACGTGGACCTGACCGATGCCTACAAGAGCCTGAACGAGGCGCTCCACCACGCGGGGGTCGCCAATCGGGCGAAGGTGCGCATCGAGTATTTCGATTCGGAAAAGATCGGGAGCGCCGACGAGCTGCACGGGGTCGACGCGATCCTCGTGCCCCACGGCTTTGGTGCCCGGGGCGTGGAAGGCAAGATCACGGCCGTGCGCTACGCCCGCGAGAGCGGCACACCCTTCCTGGGCATCTGCTTCGGCATGCAGATGGCGGTGATCGAATACGCGCGGAACGTGGCGGGCCTGACGGGCGCCAACTCCCGGGAGGTTGACGCGGATACGCCTCACGCGGTGATCGACTTCCTGCCGGACCAACGCGATGTGGAGGACAAGGGCGCGACCATGCGCCTCGGCGCCTATCCCTGCACCCTCGAGGCGGGCACGAAGACCGCGGAAGCCTACGGCACCCTGGAGGTCTCCGAGCGGCACCGGCATCGGCTCGAGTTCAACCCGGAATATCGCGATCGCCTCCTGGAGGCCGGCCTGGTGCTTTCCGGGACCTCGCCGGACGGGCGGCTTGTGGAAGTCGCAGAGATCACCGATCACCCCTGGTTCGTGGGCTGCCAGTTCCATCCGGAGTTCAAGAGCACGCCCTTCGAGCCCCATCCGCTCTTCACGGCCTTCGTGAAGGCAGCCGTGACGAAGGCCGAGAGCGACTGAGGCTGGAAACGTCCGATCCGCCCAGCACCCGAAGCGCTCTTGCGCGGCCCGGGGCCCTCGTCTAAAACCCCTTGACCCACAGGGCCTTAGGTCCTCCTGGGGCGTTAGCTCAGTTGGCTAGAGCGCCGTGCTCACACCGCGGAGGTCACTGGTTCGAGTCCAGTACGCCCCACCATTGGTAGCCGAAGGGATCGATCGTTTGCGCTGGTTCACGATGGGGTTCTGGCCGAATTGCTAGTCCGGGGTCGGTGCGACTCAGAGAAAAGCCCGCATCGGCGGGGCGGCTAGCGCCTGGTCCGGGTCCGGAATACGGCTGCGACGACGAGGATCGTCATCAGCAAGACCGTGGTTCGAGGCTCGGGCACGCCCGCGATCAGCAGGAATTCCAGGCCGAACGCAGTGGTCGGATCCTCAGCAAACAGGGTGGCTCGAAGACGGGCGGTCGAGTCGGAGGACGGGGGTAGGGCGGAACGGTCGAAAGAAAAGACCTGACCATCCAATGCCTGCTCATCGGTCGTGTTCAGATCGAGGACTACCTGCCCTCCGATCTCGAAGGTCAACTGGAGCTGCGTCCCGAGCAGCTGCCCGGTGGGGCTCAACGCGACCAGGTCCAGATCCGGGAAGGCGGACAGGTCGGGAAGCCGCTCGAGCTCGATTTCGGTCTCGAGCAGAATGACCTCGTCGGCGGTAGCGGACGCCGGAGCCGCGAAGGCCAGGGCGGCCCAGGCGAGGATGGCGTCCCCTTGTCCAACGAACGGAGCGGCTGCAGGCAAGGTAGCCTGGGCCGGAGCCGCGACTGCGGATACCGCGACATTCGCGTCGCCTGGGACCAGGGGGCCGGGTGTCCCTTCGAGGGACGCGACTGAGATCGCTTCGCCCACGACTTCGGCCTGCGCGATGGCCCTGATCTCCTGCGAGAATGCGCTCGCGGTCGCGAGTCCGCCGGTGCCCATTCCTACGGCGCGACCCGACGCGACTCCCCATGTCGGGTCTGAGAGGAGGCTTCGTGTCGTCGCGGTCGCCTGTGCCGTTGCGATGCCTTGGAATTGCGAGGTCGCCGTCGCGAGGGCCGTGGTCGGCCCAAAGCCTTCAGCTACGGCGGCTGCATGGGAGTCGTTGCTCCGGCCGAGCGCATTCGCCTCGCCGCGCACAGCGCTCGTGTTCGCACCAAGCGCGTCGACCGAGGCCGTGGCAGAGCCTCCGCTCCCTCCGCCGGAAGCGGGGCCTCCAAACGCATCGGCGATGGCGTCGATCGACCCACCACCGGCGTTTCTTGCGATCAACGATGAAGTGGCCGAACCGCCGTCCGCGCCCGAGGAGCTGGAGCCCCCGACCGCAGCTTGCCGGAGGCTGAGGTTGCCGCTCGTTCGGCCCGACGCCGCATCGACCAGCGTGGCGTTGCCAACTGCAGAACCGGTGCTGCCCCCCCCTTGCGCCCGGACGCTGACCTGCACCGATCCGGTTTCGGACTCTCCGTAGTGTTGGCGATCACGAGAAACCGTAGAAATCTGATCATCTAGTGATATGATTCATAAATAAAGGGCACTATTGGACTATCCACGTTACCCTCGCGGCGAACGGCCAGAGGGGCACGATGCGGGTCGCAGCCGAGATTCACCTCAGCAAGAGCCAGCGGGCGACGCTTCAGCAATGGT
>JAAETT010000243.1 GCA_024228115.1 bacterium | reverse complement strand
AGGTGACAGTCTGTGCGGTAGTATCCGGCTTCATGAAGGGGCCCTTGTTGAGGGGAAACGCGTGTCGCAACACGTTTCTACCGCAACTGGGGCCTTCTTCAATTCAGGAACGCGACTTCTTCATGAATTATTCGGGCTAGATGGGGCTCTCGCCCAGGGGAGAGGTGGTGACGTGATCTGGCGACAAGGCGTGGCGTTGGCTTTTGGGGCGATCGTGGCCCTGGCGGCTCTGGGGTGTGTCGACCAACGGACCGAAGAGGTGGCGGGTGCCGCCTTGTACGAGCGGCATTGCGCCTCGTGTCACGGGCTCTCCGGCCAGGGCGACGGGCCGCTGGCGACGTCCCTGAAAGTGGCGCCGGCGGATCTCACCGGCCTGGCTCGGCGATCCGGCGGGAGCTTCGACGAGTCCGCCGTGATGATGGTCATCGACGGACGTCTACTCGTGGCCCAACACGGTCCAAGGGAGATGCCGGTCTGGGGTGCGGTCTTTGCCGAGGAGCACGTGGGTGAGCCCTTTGCGATCTACGGCGCGACGCTCGACGCGAGGGCACTGGCGGATCATCTCCGAACGCTTCAGATCGAGTAGCTCTCCGCGGATCCACCGGAGCGGGAGTCGCCTTCCTCGTCTCCGCCTACGCTCGGCGCGCGAGTCCCTCGAGGAGCAGATCGAGGCCATACTCGAACTCCTCCTGGAAACCGAGGTTCGCGACCTCGCTCGCCATGGATGCCACGTTTGGATGCTCGGTTGGTGATACGGACGCGTAGCCCGAGCGCATCTCCTCCTGCCACTCGGCCTCGCTCGGTCCTTGTGCGCGCACGTGCTCGTTTACGGCGGCGACGCCGGTGATGAAGCGGATGACCATCATGAAGCCGCGTGTCGCCTCGCGCGCGTCGAGTCCCATCTCTCGGAGCAACGCAAGGCAGGCTTCGGTGAGGCTTACGGTGTGGGGCCCAAGCGTGGTCCGGGTGGTGGCGACGCGCATCGCTACGCCCGGGTGGGCGTCGAGGCAGGCGAGAAAGTCGACGCACATCCGGTGCAAGCGCTCGCGGGCTGTGCCCACATCCGGAGCTGGCGCTTCGAGCCCCGCCATCGCCGCATCGACCATGGCGTCGAGCAGGGCGTCTTTATCCCGGAAGTGCCGGTAGATGGCCATCGGGTCGACCCGCAACTGATGGCCGAGGGCCCGCATGGAGAAATCGCCGCGCGCGTCCGCATCCTCAACCACGAGGTGTGGGAGGCCATGGGCCTGCCGGTCGAGGAGTGCGTCGCGGCGAGCATGGATTCGCCCTTCGCCAAGGAATACCGAAGACGCCTTTTCAAGAAGATCGTCCCCAACGTGAAGAGCCTGGGTCTCCTCTCCGACCGTCAGCGCGCCCGCTTTGCCGATCTCGGGATTCTCCAGTTCGAGGGCGGCACGAGTAGCGACATCGACCAGGCCATCGAGGAAGAAAAGCGCCGCCAGGCCGGCATGGACCGCGCCGCCGCCTAGTCGGCCCCCACGGGGTCGGCCGACACGATCTGGCGAAGCCTTCCACAGGTCAGATCCGGTACACTGCCTGGCCGGGCCCGCATCACGGCCCACACGGGTTGGAGCCGTTGGCCAAATCAGTCGATCGCTGGCTGCGCATCCTTGGGACTGGCGCCTCGTTCGCCCTCTTCGGGGTGGGTTCGCTGTTCCTGGGCCTGGTTGCCTATCCGGTTCTCTCGGTCCTTCCAGGCGGTCGGCTGCAGCGCGAACGTCGCATGCAGCAGTTGATCCACCGCTCGTTCCGCTTCTTCGCGGGCTTCATGCAGGGCGTCGGTGTGATTGCGGTCGATCTGCGCCAGCCGGAACGCTTGCCGGCGGAAGGCCCGAGCCTGGTGATCGCCAATCACCCGACCCTGATCGACTACGTGCTCCTGGTGGCCCACATGCCCCAGGCGGATGTGGTGGTGAAGCGGTCCCATTGGTCGAATCCATTCACCCGGGGTGTCGTCCAGGGTGCTGGTTACGTCCCGAACGATACGGGGGAGGCGACCCTCGAGGCCTGTCTCGAGCGGCTCCGGGCCGGGCGCATCGTGCTCCTTTTTCCGGAGGGCACCCGCGCACCCCGCGGCGGGTTGGGTCCGTTCCAGCGTGGCGCCGCTCATGTCGCCCTGGCTGCTGGCATTTCAGCGTTGCCGGTCGCGATTACCTGCCGTCCGCCGGGCCTGATGCGCGGACAGCCCTGGTACGATGTACCGGAGAGCCCCATGCAATTCACACTCGACGTAGGTGAGCCGATTCCGACGCTGGCCGAGGCCGGAGGCCGAGGACGCGCATCGCGCCACCTGACCGCGGCTTATCGCGAGCATTTCGCAAAAGAGTTGGGCTTGGCAGATGGCTGACGCATCGAGCATGAGCCCGGCCGACGTTCTGGCCATGTTGAAGCGGATCATGGCGCGCGAGTTCGAGCTTGCCGAAGATGAGATCCAGCTGAGTTCCGGTTTCGAGGAGCTCGACATGGACAGCATCGATGCCGTCGATCTCGCAGTTTCAGTAGAGGAAGAGATCGGATTCCAGTTCCAGACGGATGATCTTGCGGAGCTGCGAACGATCCAGAACGTGGTCGACTTGATCTGCGGCACACGTAGCTCGGCGGCACAGGCGACGCGGACGACCGAGTAGATGGCAAAGAGTGCCGGTCAATGGAGTCGTATCCAAGAGCGGGGCTCCATGTGGGGTCTTCGTCTCACGGTGATCAGCGTTCGAACCTTCGGGCGCTTTCTCGGCGTTCCCCTCGTCCTGGGCGTCGTCAGCTATTTCTTCGCGACCGATAGGAAGGGTCGCGCCGCATCACGGGCCTACCTGGAACGAGTACACGCCAACACTTCTCCGGAACCGGAATGGAAGCCGGGGCTCTGGCAGAGCTTCCTCCACTATCGGGAGTTCGCCATATCGATCGCGGACCGGGTCGGCTTGTGGGGCGGGCGAATGAATACCTTCCAATTCGCATTTCACGGTCGTGAGCACTTCAAGCCCTTTCTCGAAGAGGGGCGAGGCACGATCGTGTTGGGTTCCCATCTTGGAAGCTTCGATGCAATGCGCGCACTCGGGGCCAGGGACGGCGTGCCCGTGAATGTGTTGATGTACACGCGCCACGCTCCGAAGATCAACGAGATCTTCCGAGAAATCTCTCCGGACGTGGAAGTGCGCGTGATCAGTGCCGAGCCGGGCTCGGCGCGGGCGACGTTCGAGATCAAGGCCTGTATCGAGCGGGGAGAGCTGGTGGCGATCCTCGCCGACCGCGTACCTCCGAGTCAGTCGTCATCTTCGGCGCCGTCCCACCAGTCCTCGAGGGTCTGTCATGTTGATTTCCTTGGCGGGCGGGCCGCGCTTCCAGAGGCTCCGTTCCAGCTGCCTGCCATTCTCGGGTGTCCCGCTGTCATGATCGTGGCTCTGCGAAGTGGACCCGGGCGCTACGAGATCCATGCGGAGCCGCTCGCATCCGACGGCGAGCGGCGAACAGGGGCGGCACGCGCAAGACGCGCCACGGAGCTCGCAGAACGCTATGCCCAGTATCTGGAACGCTACTGCGTGCTGGCACCGCTCCAGTGGTTCAATTTCTACGATTTCTGGGCGGAGGGTGATCCGCGATGAAGCGGGTCGTCGTCACAGGTATGGGCGGCCTGTGTTCGCTGGGATCGGATTGGGTGACGGTGCGTGCGGCATTGTTGGCGGGTCGAAACGGCACGAAGGTGATGCCCGATTGGGAACACATGGCAGGGCTCAAGACTTGCCTGGGTGCGCCGGTCCCGGATTTCGAGATCCCGGCGAGTTGGCCGCGCAAGAAGACCCGAAGCATGGGCCGGGATTCGGCGATGGCGGTGCGCGCTACGGAGATCGCCCTCGAGGGCGCAGGCTTGCTCGGTAGCCCGGAGCTCAGCGATGGAACGACGGGCGTGTCCTACGGCTCGACGGCAGGAAGCCCCGGTGCACTCGATACGTGGGCCGAGAGCTACTACCAGAAGAACAGCTTGAGTGGCATTGGCGCCAATCAGTATGTCCGCTTCATGAGCCACACCTGCGCTGCGAACCTGGCACAGTTCTTTCAGCTGCGCGGCCGGGTCATCCCGACGTGTTCGGCGTGCACCTCCGGGAGCCAGGGGATTGGCTACGGCTACGAGGCCATCAAGTACGGCCACCACGAGATCATGGTCGCTGGGGGCGCCGAAGAGCTCGGCCTCATGGATGTCGCGGTGTTCGACATCCTGTTCGCGGCCTCGACGCGCAACACAGAGCCCGATCAAACGCCCCGGCCCTTCGATGTGGCACGGGACGGGCTGGTCTGCTCCGAGGGCGCAGCGACGTTCATCCTCGAAGAGCTGGAACATGCGCGGGCACGCGGCGCCACGATCCATGCCGAGGTAATGGGCTTCGCGACCAACTGCGATGGTCGGCATATCACCAACCCAGACGCAGGTGGTATGGAGAAGGTGATGCGCCTCGGTCTGGAGAGCGCAGCGCTCGGTTCGGAGGCCATCGGCTACGTGAACGCCCACGGAACGGCCACGGAGGTGGGTGATATCGCCGAGAGCCAGGCCACGGCCGAGGTTTTCGGCAAGGGCGTTCCCGTAAGCTCGTTGAAGGGTTTTCTCGGCCACGCGCTCGGCGCCTGCGGCTCACTCGAGGCATGGCTCTCGATCGAGATGATGCGCGACGGTTGGTTTGCACCGAACCGAGGCCTGGAGGAGCTCGATCCACGCTGCGGGGAGCTGGACTACATCCGCGACGAGCCGCGAAAGCTCGAAACGCAAATCCTGATGAGCAACAACTTCGCCTTCGGCGGCGTCAACACGTCGTTGATCTTCGGACGAGATGTCTGAGATGTCCGCGGTTCGCATCTGCGCTCTGCTGCCGACGTTCGACAATCCCCGCACGGTCGGACGGGTCGTCGGCGAGGTGCGAAAACGTCTGGAGGATGTGATCGTCGTCGACGATGGCAGCGGCGATGAGGGGCGGGAAGTAGTCGCAGCCCTCGCGCGGGACGGGCTTGCGCGGGTGGTTCGACGCGAAGCCAATGGCGGAAAAGGCGCGGCGGTGAAGACGGGGTTCCTTGCAGCCCGTGACCAGGGTTTCAGCCACGCCCTCCAGATCGATGCGGACGGGCAGCACTGCACGGATGACCTGCCTCGATTCATCGCGGCCGCAACCGAGCGGCCTGAGGCATTGATTCTCGGTGCACCGGTCTTCGATGAGACGCAGCCCTTCGGGCGAGCCGTGGGCCGACGGATCAGTCAGTTCTGGGTAAACTTCGAAACCGGGGGACGAGTGATCGAAGATCCCCAATGCGGATTTCGCGTCTATCCACTGGAAGGGGCGTTGGCGGCGGGAGCCCGCGGCAATCGAATGCAGTTCGACCAGGAACTACCCGTGCGCATGATCTGGCAGGGCGTTCCGGTCGTGAATCTCCCCACCCGGGTTCGCTATTTGACCCGCGAAGAGGGCGGAGTTTCCCATTTCCAGATGTTCCGAGACAACCTGCGGATCTCGGCCATGCACACGGGTCTCGTCTTCGAGAAGCTGATGCGGTTCGCGCAGGCACGAACGTGAAGTGGTTCCGGGTCGCCCTCGCCGTGGGCTACCCATTCCTGGTCTTTGCGGGCCTCCAGTTCCTTGCGGCGCGCTGGGTCGCCCTGGGTGTCGCCTCCCTGTTTCTGTTGCGCTGGGTGACGAACTGGCATTCGCCGTCTCGAGAAGACGTGCTTCGGGTACTGGCACCCGTCGCACTCGTGGCACTCGTGTTGGTCGCTGCGGTCGCGTTGAACGACGAACGTGCACTCTTGTTTCTTCCGGTCGCCGTGAATGTCGCACTTCTGGTTTCGTTCGGACGAACACTCTGGTCCGGCCCGCCACTGGTAGAGACCTTTGCCAGGATGCAGGTGCCGGATCTTCCCTCGAACGAGGTGCGCTACTGCCGAAGCGTTACGATCGTCTGGTGCGCCTTCTTCATTGCGAATGGCCTCGCTTGCGGTTGGCTCGCTCTCTACGCATCGACCTGGATCTGGACCGTCTACACGGGTTTCGTTTCCTATCTCCTGATTGGCCTGCTCTTCGTGGCTGAGTTCCTCGTGCGATCGTGGCGTTTCGGTCGTTATGCCGGTACGCCCGTGGAGCCCCTCCTTCGGCGCATCTTTCGGCCGCCTCCGGATGAGGAAACCAACCCTGGTGCGTAGCGGGTTCTGCGTCTGGGCTGTGTCGGGTTGGACGTACGCCGTGGCCCCGGCCCTTCGAGTCGATGCGGCAGTTCCTCAGCTCCCGCTATCGTCGGGTACATGACGACCGACATCGAGATCGCCCACGCCGCACGCCTCCGTCCGATTGCAGAGATCGCGGAAGACCTGGGACTCCGTGCCTCGCAGATCCGCATGTACGGTGAGGACATTGCCAAGCTCGATCCGAGTGTGCTTGGCGAGCCGCGCCGTCGTCCCGGTGCGGGACGTCTGGTCCTGGTCTCTGCCATCACACCCACGCCTGCGGGTGAAGGCAAGACGACCACCAGCATCGGGCTTGCCCAGGGGCTCGCCCGGCTCGGTGAGTCCACCTGCCTGGCCCTGCGCGAGCCCTCGCTCGGGCCTTCGTTGGGGATGAAGGGCGGTGCAACCGGCGGTGGGCGAAGTCAGCTCCTGCCCATGGATCGCATCAACCTCCACTTCACGGGCGATTTTCACGCCATCACGACCGCTCACAACCTGTTGGCGGCGTTGCTCGACAACCACCTCTACTTCGGAAACGAGCTGCAGATCGATCCGCGCCGGATCCTGTGGCGTCGCGTGATGGACATGAACGACCGCGCGTTGCGCGACATGATCGTAGGTCTCGGTGGCAGCAAGCAGGGCGTGCCGCGGGAAACGGGCTTCGATATCACGGCCGCCTCCGAGGTGATGGCCGTGCTCTGCCTGGCCGAGAACGAGGCGGATCTGCGCGCGCGGCTGGGTCGCATCCTGATCGGCTTCACCTACGACGGCCAGCCGGTGACGGCGGAGAAGCTCTCGGGCTCGAACGCCATGCTCGCGCTGCTGCGCGACGCCTTGTGGCCGAACCTCGTGCAGACCCTCGAAGGCACGCCTGCGCTCGTCCATGGTGGACCGTTCGCGAACATCGCTCACGGCTGTAACAGTGTGATTGCCACGCGCATGGCGCTTCACCTCGCGGATTGGGCGATCACCGAGGCGGGCTTTGGCTTCGACCTTGGAGCGGAGAAGTTCTTCGACATCAAGAGCCGCGTTGCGGGGCTGGAGACCGCCGCAGTGGTCCTGGTTGCCACCCTTCGCGCGCTCAAGATGCACGGCGGGGTCGCGCGGAAGGAGCTGGCTGCGACGAATGCCGATGCGGTGCGGCGCGGGCTCCCCAACCTGGACAAGCACCTGGAGAACATCCGCCATTTCGGTGCGGCGCCCGTGGTGGCGTTGAACCGCTTCGCCAGCGACGACGAGTCGGAGATCGCCGTGGTACGAGAACGTTGCGAGGCACTAGGTGTGCCTTTCGCCGTCTCGGACCATCACGGCCACGGTGGGGCTGGCGCCGAAGAATTGGCCCGGGTCGTCATCGCCCATGCGGATCTGGAGGCGTGCTTCACCCCGCTCTACGAAACCGGGGCCCCCATCCCCGAGAAGATCCTGGCCGTGGCCCAGAAGATGTATGGCGCTACCGGCATCGAGCTGACCCGCCAGGCCCGCCGCGAAATCCGGGATCTCGAACGACTGGGCTACGCGTCCCTGCCCGTCTGCATTGCCAAGACCCCGGGCTCCCTTTCCGACGACCCCAAGCTTCGTGGCCGGCCGGACGGCTTCGAGGTCACCGTGCGCTCTGTTCAGGTCAATGCCGGCGCTGGTTTCCTGGTGGTGCTCACCGGCGACATCCTGCGGATGCCGGGTCTGCCCAGGCGTCCACTGGCCGAGCGCATCGGTCTGATGGATGGTGAGATCACCGGCCTCGAATAGCGGCGATCTACAGTGCCTTTGAAGGGTTGAAAACCACCCATAAGCGTTCTGGGTAGATTTCGGTACCCTCGGCCGTCGAGCAGTCGTTCACTGATCCAGGCGGCGACCCCCCCCAGGGGGCCTCTCCAGCCGCTTCGCTCCGTGGTCCAGAAGACGGCAACGGCCCGGTCGGCGAGCCGTCGGACTCAGCAGGGCCTTCTCGAAAGGGGGCAACATGGCACGATCCAAACGAATGTCAGTGCAGAAGCGTCTTCGCGAGAAGAAGAAGGCGGAGGCCGCCGCGCTCAAGCGCGAAATGCGAGCCCAGCAACGCTCGGCACCCCCGGTGGAAGACGACACCCCTCGCTCGGAAGTAGCCGACCGCGAGGCGCTCGAAGGCTACGGCGTGATCGTCGAGCCCGAGGAAGACGCAGCGGACGCCTGACCCGTTCACCCAGGCGCACGGGGAAAACACTTCTCGGGATTGTCACCGTCTGGTGTATTCTGGGTTGGTTCCTCGGAGGACGCCATGGAAGACACGCCGCCCGGCCCAGGTTGCCGGGGTGGTCCCCCGGCCAACCCCGCAAGCCCCGCATGTAGGGCGCAGGCGTCCCGCAGTCGCATCGTCGGTCGGCACTGACCGGTTGGAGCGATCGGAAGCGCTTGGGCCGGCATGCTGGAGCGTTCGGTTACGAGTTCGGCGCAGGAGCGCGCAGTGCGCCAAGGGCGCGCCCGCGTGCGAAGGAGCACGACGGTAAGGGACGAAGGAGTTCGGGCAGCCCCCGCTCGAGGCTGGCATGCCCAACCCCTTCATGTGTCCCTCGGCGAGCGCTCCGCGCCGGGCTCCCCGGGGAAAAGGCAGCTCCAGGCTTGGAGTTTCCCCCAGGAGCCCCGTCGCCCGCCCGTCGATCTCCTCACGCTGTTCGTCTGATTGGTCGATACGCTCGGCGATGCAGACTCTCGGCGCCCTATGCCATGTCTTCTACGGGATCCTGAGCCTGGTCCTCGGCTTTCGGCTGCTGCTTCGGGGCCTGCGCACGGAGAGTGCGGCTGAGCGTCTGCTGGGTCTTGCACTGCTCGGGCTAGGGGGGATCGGGTTCCTGTGTCTGCTGGTCCCCGCGGCAATCGATCCCGAAGTCCAGACGCCTCTAACCATCGGGTTCAGCGTGGTTGGCCGGATCCTGATGGATTCCGGCATGATCGCCATGCTGGCCTTCACGGTGGTCGTCTTTCGTCCCGGTGAACCATTGGCCCGGCGGCTCGCCCTGGCATTGGCCGTGATCCTTGCTGCCTCGGTCGTCGGCATGTTTGCTGGGGGCGATTGGTGGGGAAGGGACGTGTCGAGCGTCGCATACTGGGTCGAGATGCTGGGCGCGCAGTGCGTGCTGGCCTGGGCTGTAGGCGAAGCCTGGAACTATCGCGCGAAACTTCGCCGCCGGGCGGCTCTCGGCCTGGCCTCCGATCCGGAGGTCCAGAACCGGGTCCTGCTCTGGGCCGGGTTCGGGCTGGCCCAGTTCAGCATGATGGCCGCCGTAGCCCTGTCTACCTGCATCTATGCCTCGACAGGCCGGATCGTTCTCGGCCTCGATGCGGTCATCTCGGCATGTGGCCTTTCGAGCGCTCTGTGTCTGTGGCTGGCCTTCTGGCCTCCTCAGGAATTTCGTGTCTGGCTGAATCGATTTGTATCACAAAGTACTTGATTGAAGCGCATTTCGTGATACAAATAGGTCTCACGTGCCCAGCACAGGAGACCCAGATGAACGAGCAGAACCGAGACACGATCAAGAACGTTACGGACGGAATGGCGGATGTCGCCGCGACATGGCTCCAGGTCGGTCTGAAACTGAGCGAAACAGCAATTTCCGTAGCGGCCGACGGCCTCCAGGCCACAGCGGAGGCGATCTCGACCCTTGGGGAAGAGACGAGCGACCAGGATCGGCACGACAGCTAGTCGTATCACTACGTGCTACAAGTCGAACCCATGGCCGATGACGAACGGGATTCGCGGGCTCTGGTACCCGAGCGGGCGACCGCTCGAAAGGAGCGGGTGCTCCACACCCGGGTACCGGAGGTCCTGGCCCAGGAGCTGAAACGCCTGGCGGAGGGAATGCGGGTGCCCGTCTCGAACGTGGTGCGCGCCTACCTCGAGGAGGCCGTGGACGCTGTTGCGAACATGAGTCACCGAGCCGAGGGAGAACTCCAGGGCCTGGCGGATCGGCTCGGTGAGCGGCCCGTGCGCGCCTCTCACGGACGAGGGGCCGAAGAGCCCGAGCGGGAAGCCCCTGCGACTCCGCCGTCCGCTCCGCTTGCGGGAGTGGTCGGCTTCCAACCACTGGTGCTCGCGCAGACCACGGTCTGTGCTCTCTCCGGCCGTGAACTCAGCGCCGGAGAGCAGGCCTACCTGGGGATTCGAAGCGGCAACGGACCGCCCTTGATCATCGCTCCCGAGTGTCTGCCGCGAAGCTTCGAGGAACCCACGGAATGAGTGTCCTGCGCGAACGCCCCGGGAAGGAGGCCCTTTCATGGGTCGCACAGGGGGCGCTCTACGGCTTCGGCTACATCCGTCCACGTTCGCGGCGGAAGCCGCCGCGTGAGGTGGATACGCTCGTATTCGTTCACGGGCTGGCGATGAACCGCGCGAGCTTCTTTCCGCTCCAGGGCTACCTGCGCCTGATGGGCTACGACGCCCAGAGCTCGCGCAACTTCGGTATCCCGGATTCGATCGAAGCCATGGCAGCGGCGGTGGGCCGGCTCGTCGAGCGCGCCGCGCCGGAAGGGCGTGTCACGATCGTTGGCCACTCGATGGGTGGCCTGGCTGCGCGTTGGTATGTGCAGCGGATGGGTGGTGATGCGCGGGTCGATCGGATCGTCACCCTGGCCACGCCGCATCGGGGAACCTATCTGGCATCGAATGCTCCCACCGCCTTGTTGAACCAGTTCGATCCCGAGGGTCCATTCATCCGCGCTCTGAACGCTTCGCCCATGCCGCCCAGCGTCGAACTCCACTCGATCGTCGCGGGACAGGATCTGATCGTGATTCCCCGCGCCGCGGGTGAGGCGCCCTTCGGCGAGAGCGTGACTTTCGACGATCTCGGCCACATGGATGTCCTGCTTTCGCCGCGGGTCTTCGCGGCGGTGCACCTGGCGCTCCGGAACTAGTGATATGATTCATAAATAAAGGGCACTATTGGACTATCCACGTTACCCTCGCGGCGAACGGCCAGAGGGGCACGATGCGGGTCGCAGCCGAGATTCACCTCAGCAAGAGCCAGCGGGCGACGCTTCAGCAATGGT
>JAAETT010000242.1 GCA_024228115.1 bacterium | reverse complement strand
GTGATGAGTTACGTGGACGGACACAACGATGATCCCACTCCCTTCGTCTGGTCCAAGACAGCAGAAGAGATCATCGAAAAGGTTGGCAGAGCCAGGCGCGCGCTGGATAATGCCCCAACAGCGTGAATCACATCACTAGCGATCTCGAACTATTCGACATAGCCCAGGGCACGCAGGCGTTTGCGCTCCTCCTCTCCGACATCGACACTGGTAGCTGGCACACCTCCGAGGACAGTCTGATGGAAGCTGCGGCCCAGCTGGCGTCGACCGCGCAGCTCCGCGCGCAATCGCTCCACCTGCCGCGGCTTGCCTCGCGCGCGATTTCGCCGTTCGTGCGGATCAAGCGCGAGGTTGTAGAGCTCGGAATCGACCCGGGGCCGTGCGTTCCCGGAAGAGAGGAACTGAATCAGCTTTTGATCGCCCCTCCGGATCATTGCCCATTTTGGACCGCTGTCGAAGGCAACAGCGGCGTTACCTACGTCGTCCCTACCACCCTGCAACACCGGCACAAGGCTGCGCCCCTGGCGAAGGGGGTCCACGTCGGCTCCCGCGAGTTCGAGAACGGTGGGCACCAGGTCCGTCAGTGACACGACACCCCTCACACGCTTGCCGACGCCTCCGCCGGGAAGTCTCACCACAAGCGGAACACGCGTGATCTCGTCGTGCAACGTGGCATGCAGGGAAGAACCGTGCTCGAAGAAACCTTCGCCATGATCCGAGGTGACGATCACCACCGTCTGTTTCCAGAGCTCCGCCCCACGCAAGGCCTCGAAAAGGCGCCCGATCTCGTCATCCACGAACGCGACACCACCATCGTAGAGACACCGAACCTGATCGAGCTCGGACGCGTCGAAACGGCGGGCCTCGCCTCGCGCCATTGCGACGAGACGATTGGATGCGCAGAGCCCTGCCTCACAGCCGTCGAAGGATTCGATCCCTGAGTCGCAGAAACGATCAAAAAAGGGCTCCGGCGCCTCATAGGGCAGCGACGCCGCTTTCGAGTGGACGTCATAGAAGTGAACGAAGAGAAAGAAGGGAGTGCGCCTCGCGCCATGCAACCATTCCAGGACCGAATCCACCTCCTCTCGGGCGTTTCCGACGTCTCGAAAGAACTTGCGCGAGAGCCAGGAGTCCAGCTTGCGAACCAGCCAACTCGATCGAAATCGCTTGGGGTGGGGCGAATGACGATAGCTGTCAAAGCCGGCGTCGAATCCATACTGCGCGCCGACATATCCCCAGCGAGGCGTACCCACCCAGGCGCCTGTCCAGTATCCGGCCTGCGAGAGGTGCTCGGCCAAGGTTGCGAGCCTCGGATCGATGCGGTCGCGAGCCGTCAACACGCCGTGGGCGTCGGGATCGAGGCCCGTGAGCATCGACACGTGGGAGGGTAACGTCCAGCTCGATTGAGCGTATGCGCTCTCGAAGAGAGCACCACCCTTGGCAAGCTGGTCGAGATGAGGCGTCGTCGCACGCTCGTATCTGTAGGCCCCGACGTGATCAGCACGCAAGGTATCGACAGAGATCAGCAGGAAATTGGGTCGCTCAGTCCCGCCTTCCCGCGGTCCAACCAGGCCCGCCACGGCAACGAGGACCGCCGCTCCTGTGGCAAGCAGGATGGCAATCGCGACCGGCCGAACGCTTCTCACGCGTTGCGTGTACGAGAGTACAGGCGCCGCGCGCTGTGCGACGTGGAGCACGGCGGCGAGCAGAGCACCGGCGACACCCGCGACCACACCTCCCACGCTTGCATCGATCAATGCAGCAACGAGCAGGGTGCCGAGGCGGCCTACGAAAGGACCCGCTACCTCACCCGCCGCCCGCAGCGCAAGCCATCCATCAACGACACCGATCCACGCACCCAAGGAGAAGCCGAGGCCGGCCCCCGCTCTGGCTCCATGCACCACCGTTCGGCTCAAGGACATCCGCGCCCGCATGCCACGCAATCATCCCACGGTTCCGATAGTGCAGCAACTGAATGTCGGCGCATCCGCGTTGTGTCAAAACGCTTCGGTACCCGCAGCGGGAACTGGCGCCGCAACGCGTCGCGCGCGCTGTGTCGGGTGCATGGCCCTGGACCTGTGCACTCTTGCAGCTGGCGTGCGATCTCGAAACGCCTGCGGGTTCCGGTACTAGATCTTCTTCCTCGAAGAACTCGCGGCGCCTGACCTGTGTCGTATGGACTCGCGCAGGATGTCGAACGGAGCCAATGCCAGGTCCTTCGCCCGCAGACGCGGACGATCGCGAGAACCGGATCTTCCCAGCCACGCAGCGCCCAGCGCGGCCCAGCCGCGAGGTGAGCGAAGGTTCCACATCGCGCGCCGCCGGGCTCGCACGATCTGATCGAAGCTCCAGACGTCGTGCGGCTCTCCGCTGCCCTTGGGCATGCGAACCCCCAGCCTGTGCACGCAGAATCCGATCACCAGCGGAAGGGCCGTTCTCGATGGCCCCGGCGGCAGGAGGGTCTCGACCGCGGCCATGTCCAGGCGATCGTGCCAGGTATCCAGGGCCAATGCGATGTCGAGCACCCAGGCGAGCAGGATGCCGGCCGAGCGCCGGTGCCCGACCAGATGCCGCACCAGGTGGGCAACCATGGCCTCGGGGGAGAAGACGCGGATCGAATCCGTACCGAGCAGGGGCGCTGCTGCGTCGATCGTCAGCGCAGCGAGATCGCGCCCCCCGTGGAGCCGGAAGCGGTGGTGAAGATCGAGGACGAGACCCGCCGGACCGAAGTACTCGTCGGCGTCGCCGATCCCCACCGCCTGCTCGAAGCCAAGTTCCGCCAGCAGTGCCTGGGCCCGCGGACGCTCTTCCGCGGTGATCAGAAGATCCACGTCGTCCATCGGGCGCGCGCCGACATCGCGGTAGACGAGGGCCAGCAACGCCATCCCCTTCATCACGATCGGATTCACGTCGCGTTCCCGGAAGGCGGCTAGCAAGGTAGAGGTCTCGCGGGCGAATCGCCGATTGGTCTCGGCGACATGCCACTCCTCGGCGTACAGGGCGGTTCGGACGTGGAACGGGATCTCGTCGCCGCCAGCTGCACTGGCCAGCTTGGACCACGCCCAGGCGCCGAGCCGGTGGCTCTGCAGGATCTCGTGAACCTCCGGCCAATCGGCCGCTGCAGGCAGAGCCGGCGCCCCCCCGGCGACGAGGGAACGCACCAGGGTTTCGGCGGCACGGCTCACGAGCGGCGGCGATCCTCGAGGTGCTGGAAGACCCGGCGCAACGCCTCATCGTGGTCGGTCACGTTCATCCGCCGCATGAACTCAGCAGCGATGTCATCAGCCGTGCGCTGGCCGTCGACCAACGAGAGCACGAGGGCTTCCTCTTCCGCACGCCGGGTCAGACGGATTGGCCGGTCCGGCTTGTAGTTCTCGAGCATCGAGGCGCTCATTGGCGTCGAAGCAAACGTGTTGCCCGTATGCTTCAGCCGCGGCTTCGCGTCGGGCCCGCCGAGTTCGAGATTCCACTTCCAGAAACCGTCCATCCCGTGGGCCTGGAACTGCACCCGGAAACGCAGGCACTCGCCTGCCCCAGCCTCCCAGCGCTCTGGTACGAGGAACAAGAGCTGGCCCCAGATCGCCGCGTCGCCCGGCGCATTCGAGTACGAGTTCTCGTCGTCGAGCTGGAGCTCCATCCACATGCAAAGACCGTCAAGCGATCCGGAAGCATTCAGCTCGACTGTCTGATCGCACTCCCAGCGGGTGGGAATCGACTCCGCGAAGTCATGATCGAGAACCACCACGGGCGGCGCGAGCAGCAGGGCGTCCGCTTCCTCGTGGATCTGGTGCAGATCATTGAGCCGCATCTCGACGAGAGGCCCTAGATCGAGCCCATCGTCCCGTGGCCCGAGGAGCTGGGCGGGCAGGATCTTGCCGCGGGCGTCTGCGCTGGAAAGCGGCGCGGCCCAGAGGCGACCTCGTGCGGGGATGATGCGGGCCCCCTCGGCCAGGAGCCGAGCTCGTGCGTCATCGAGCAGCTCTCGTGCCGGCCCCTCCAACAGGGTGGCCAGGAACTCCTCGCAAATCACGAGGGTCACCGGCTCGGGAAGCTCCAGGCCTAGCGCGTCGCCATGGGTGAACTCCACCTGGAGCCCATTGTCACGGGCCAGACTCCGCCCGAGCATTGCGATTGGATGGAGGTCGACGGCGTGAACCCGGCACGCCCCCGCACGGGCGGCATAGAAGGCGTACGTACCGATCCCGCAGCCCAGGTCGAGAACCACGTCGTCGGGGCGTACCGCCTTCGCGATCGCGCGCTCGAATACGCGCAAGCGGGCGTCGTCGGTCAGGATCTTTGCGTAGTAGTCGTCCAAGCTTCGTCGTTTCCCAACAATTCGAGAGCCAGGTCGAGATCCGCTGCGGCGTCCTGGAAGTCAAGGGAACAAGCGCGGGAGCCCGCCACGAGGTTTGCGAGGGCGGGCCAGCGCTTCTGCTCGGCTCCCTCGAAATCGAAGATGGAGGGCAGGAAGCGCGCACAACACTCGCCAGGCTCGAGGATCTCGGCCGTCGGAACGCATTCCTTGCGATGGGTGGGAAACAGAATCCAACGCGACCCAAGCGGTCGCGTTGCTAGATCGGCTCGAAGGTCGGGGAGCACGTAGTCGCGGAAGCCCCAGCCATCCAAGAAGCCAATTCTCGGGCCGGGCGGGGTTGGCCCCTCCGCTTTGCGGGTCGCCGCCCTGGGGAAGGGTTGGAGAGTTCGGGCTCGTGGATCCACGATGGCGAACTCGTCGCTGAGGTACCGCATGCCTCTCCGGACGAGTTCCATCGCCAACGTCGTCTTGCCCGAGCCGGATGGCCCGACCAGCAGAATCGTATGGGTCGCGCTCTCGACTGCGGCGGCATGCACTCGGAGCTGGGAAGAGGTATGCGCGAGGAGGCGCGGCTCGATGAGCTGGTCCAGCTCGTATACCGCGTCTCCAACCGATCCAAAGCTATGGAGCTCGCCCTCGAGCCAGGCGCGGCATGCCTGAGGCGCCGCTGAAATCTCCGTTGCCTGAGCCGGGATTTCGGCTTCCAGGAATGGCCGGTAGAGATGCGCCAGTGCCGTGAACAGGGGAGCACAATCGGTCTTCAGTTCGACCCGCGCCCCGCAGAAACTCAGCTTCAGAGCGCGCACCGGCTCACTCGCAGACTTCGATCAAACTCTCGGCCAGAAGGATTTGCAGCGACCGGTAGACCTCCCTCGACGCTGCACCAACGTCGAGGCCCCAAGCCTCCGAGCAGTCCAACACGACGCTCTCCGTGGATCGCTCGCCATCGAGACGCTCCGCAACCGCGGCCAGGGTGGCGTTGAGCTGATGAACGGCCAACGTCTGGGGATCGAACGCGAGCGTCACGTCCCCGTCGGGCTTCAACATCAGGCGGCCGGCCAACCGGTAGACCTTGTTCGTATCGACCGTGTCCACCGACATCGAAGATCCAGCGCCCGCTAGGGTACGGTTATACCTTCTTCCTGGTCGCCCTCTTCCTGGTCGCCCTCTTCCTGGTCGCCCTCTTCCTGGTCGCCTTCTTCCTGGTCGCCCTCTTCCTCTTCTTACGCGGCGCCGAGCAGACCTGGCCCAGAGCCCGGCGCGGCACGATCGTGGACGCCAGCACGGGCGCGGCCACGATGGCGGCAGCGCCCATCTTCAGGGCCGTGCGACGGTCGATGACTCGAGTTCGCTCGGCGAGCTCCTCGATTTCCTTGTAATCCTGGAGATTCAACTCAGCTTCACTCACTCGAGAACTCCTGATAGCGAGGCAACTGGTAACCCACACACCCTCGTGACCACCAGATGATACTCCGCGAAGCTCGTCTAGGCTAGCAGTTTATCCGTGATCCGAGGTTTCCCACAGGTCGCGTAGGCCCTGCGTGATAGCGGCTGACTCCCCGCGGGAGTTGCCACCTGAAACACCAAAGCCAAAGCGCCCCACCTTGTGGCGTCGACACCCGGCGTTCCGGAGCTGCTCGAGGGTCTCGCCGCCGCTCATACTCGGCATGCTCGTGTCCAGGGACACCGCGGCCAGCTCGGGTGTCCGGAAGGCGACATCGAAGGCCTCGTTCTCATTCGACGCTTCGTAAACGCGGCAACCGACACTCTCCAGGGCCCGCCGAGCCAGGAGGCGAATCTCGCCCTCATCATCGACCACCGGCCACTCCCGGAGCCGCGATCGAAGTGCTGACGCTGCTTCTTGGTGTCGGTTTCCATCCAGGGAATTCCTTGGTGTAGATCGAGCGGATCCGGCGATGATTCATGGGACATCCCTGGGACCCCTCGGAACCTATGGCTGGCGCGGCGTTTGCGTCCCTCTCGCATGGGACGACCTTCACCGGATGGACCTCCGTGAAATCTCGATCCACGATCAACGTCTTACGTACCGGACCGCAGGCTCAGGGCCGGTCCTGCTGCTGATCCATGGGATGGCCGGAAGCGCCACCACCTGGCGCCAGGTCATGCCCGCGCTCGCCGAGCGCTTCACCGTCATCGCGCCCGACCTGTTCGGGCACGGCCGCTCCGAGAAGCCCCAGGGCGACTACTCGCTTGGCGCCTTCGCCTGCACGCTGCGCGACCTGATGGTGGCCCTCGGCCACGAGCAGGCCACGGTGGTCGGCCAGTCGTTGGGTGGCGGCGTCGCACTCCAGTTCTCCTACCAATACCCGGAGCGCACTGAACGCCTGGTGCTCGTGGGCAGCGGCGGCCTCGGCCAGGAGGTGAACCCGATCCTTCGTTTCCTGAGCTTGCCTGGGGCTGAGAACGTGCTGCGCCTGGCCTGCGCGGCACCGGTTCGTGGGGCCATCGAGTCCCTCGGCAGCGGTGCCGCGCGGGTGGGCCTGCGCCCCGCGCCGGTCGTCGAGGAATTGTGGCGAAGCTATGCATCCCTCGGTGACGATGATGCACGCAGCGCGTTCATGCGCACGCTGCGTGCAGTCGTCGACCCGAGCGGTCAGGCCGTGAGCGCGTCGAACCGCCTGCACATGGCCGACGAAGTGCCGACACTCATCATCTGGGGAGACTCGGATCCGATCATCCCCGTCGATCACGCCTACGCCGCACACAAATCGATGCCCGGCAGCCGACTCGAGATCTTCCCCGGGGTCGGCCACTACCCGCACTGTGAGGCGCCACAGCGCTTCGTCGAACTGCTCTACGAGTTCATCGAGGGGACGGTCCCGGCTCGCATCGCGATGGGCGCGCACCACGTGTTGCGAGAGGCTCAAATCTAGGGTCCGAGAACTCAGCGACCCCATGGAATGGGGTCGCCGCCCTGAAAAGAACGGCGTGGAGCATACGACGGCCGGCGCTGGTTGATAGTCTCAGGCCGTGCATCCGATCGACGCCGTCATCGTCCTGGGCTTCGCGGCCATCGCGCTGGCGTCAGGCTTCCGCGCGCGCGGCAAGGCCTCGCGGAGCCTCGAGGAATACTTCCTCGCTGGGCGCACCCTGAAGGGCTGGCAGGCCGGAGCGAGCATGGCGGCCACGCAGTTCGCCGCCGACACGCCACTACTCGTGACCGGGCTCGTTGCGACCGCGGGAATCTTCTCCTTGTGGCGGCTCTGGATCTACGCTCTCGCATTCCTGTTGATGGGTTTCCTGCTCTCGGCGAGTTGGCGGCGCGCGAAGGTGCTTACCGACGCCGAACTCACCGAGCTTCGCTATGCGGGACGCGCTGCGGCGGCGTTGCGAGTGGTCAAGGCCCTCTACTTCGGCACCGTGTTCAACTGCGTGGTACTCGCGATGGTGCTGTGGGCCGCAAAGGAGATCGCCGAGCCGTTCCTGCTCTGGCACGCGTGGTTGCCAGAACGGTTGTTTGCTGGGCTGGAAGCCGCAGTCCGCGCCATCGGTGTGCCCTTCGCGCGGGATCTTGCGGCCGGTTCGAGTGCAGATCTCTGGGTTCGCTCCACGGACAACCTGATCTCGGTCGGAGCACTGGTGGCAGTGACGTTCGGCTACTCCGCCAGCGGCGGGCTGCGCAGCGTGGTGCGCACCGACATCCTGCAACTCGCGCTCATGCTCGGCGGCACTGCGCTCTACGCGGGCTTCGTGCTCGCCGAGGTCGGCGGGCTCGGCGGGCTGCGCGAGGCCCTCGATGATCCCGCCGTTCGCGGCGCCGGCCTCACGACCGATCAGCTGCTGGCCTTCGACCCGACGCGTGCACGCGATGCCGGGCCCTTCCTGCTCGCCGCCTTCGCGTTGCAATGGCTCGTGCAGATGAACGCCGACGGGACGGGATACCTCGCACAACGTTCGATGGCCTGTCGCAGCGACGCCGACGCCCGCACGGCTGCTGTCGTGTTCACGGGCCTGCAGGTCGTGCTGCGCAGTCTGCTCTGGCTGCCGATCGCGCTGGGGCTGCTCGTGCTCTACCCCGCTGACCTCACGCTCGTGGGCGGCGCACTCGCCGCCGACCGCGAGGTGACCTTCGTGCGCGGCATGGCCGACCTGCTGCCGGTCGGTGCCCTGGGCCTCATGCTCACGGCGATGCTCGCTGCGCTCGCGTCCACCATCGACACGCACCTGAACTGGGGCGCGTCCTACTGGACGAACGATCTCTACGCGCGTGTCTGGTGCCGCGGTGTGCGCGGCCGCGAGCCGGCACCGCGCGAACTCGTCACGGTCGCGCGCCTCTCGACCCTGGGCATCCTCGCCGTCGCGATGTTCGTCATGACGCAGCTCGATTCGATCCAGACGGCCTGGCAGACCAGCCTGCTGCTCGGTGCCGGCATGGGCGTGATGCTCGTACTGCGCTGGGTGTGGTGGCGCGTGACGGCTTGGGGCGAGCTTTCTACGATCCTGGCCTCGCTGATTCTCGCGCCCGTGCTCTTGATGATGGTTCCGTCCGACCGCGAAGTCCTGCGCCTGCTGCTCATGGCGATCGGTTCGACCTCGGTCGGCATCGCCGTCTCCGTGTACGGGCCGCAGGAACCGTTCGCGACGCTCGCCGCCTTCTTCGAGCGAGCGCGCCCGCCGGGCTTCTGGAGCCCCGTCACAGAAGCCCGCCTGCCGCGGCGGCGCCTCGCACGGGGGCTCATTGCGACCGTGGCCGGGGCTGGGTGCAGCTTTGCCGTGCTCGCAGGGCTGGGCAGTGCCCTGGTCGGAAGTCCCGCCCCTGTCGGCTGGCCCGCGAGCCGCGGCCTATGGATCGTTTTCCTGCTCGTCGTGGCAGCGGCCCTCGTCCCCGTGTGGTGGCGCCTGGGCCTTCGCCCACGGGGCGACGGCGGTGGCTCGCCGAAGGCGGCGTAGCGTGGTGCATTTCGTCTTCGTCGTAGCCGGAATCATGGGTCTCTGGCTGGGGACGGAGCTCGCATTGCGAAGCACCATCGAGTTGGCCGAGCGACGCGGACTCTCTCACGGATTCCTCGGACTCACGGTGCTGGCTGTCGGGACCGACCTGCCGGAACTCGTCGTGGCCATCCAGGGTGGACTCTCCCAACTGGGCGGTGTTGAAACAGCGGGGATCGTCGTCGGGAACGCGGTCGGCAGCGCGATTACGCAGGGCAGCCTCGTGCTCGGCGTAGCGGGCCTGTTCGGATATCTACGTCTCGCTCCCCGCATGATTCGCCGTGACGGCGGGGTTCTCGTGTTCTCGATCGCCGTCGTCGCTCTCCTCGCTGCAGACGGGCAGTTGGACCGGCTCGAGAGCGGAGCGCTACTCGGTGCGTACGCGATCTACTTCGTCTCTCTCCTCCAGGCGGAGCGATCGGGACCGAAGGCGTCCTCGAAACCTCGAGGGGGAGAGACGCTTCTCGTACTGGGCATTCTCGGCGGACTCGTCCTCGTCGTGTTTTCGGCCGAGTTCGTCGTGGGCGGCGCCGTCGCGCTCGCGAAGCTGCAGGGATGGGACCAGACGGTGGTCGGGCTGCTTCTCATCGGCGCCGGGACCAGCCTCCCGGAGCTCGCCCTGTCTCTCGGTGCGGCCGCCAAGGGGCGAACCGGACTCTCAGTAGGCAACATCATCGGCAGCAACATCTTCGATCTGTTGGTGCCTCTCGGAGTCAGCGGAATGATCTACCCGCTGTCCGTGAGCGCCTCGACGCTCGTCATCGACCTCCCGTTCCTCGCGCTCCTGACGCTAGCCGCACTGGTGTTCTTCGTCCGAAAGCGTGGACTTCAGCGGAACGAGGCAATCGCGATGATCGTCCTCTACTCGTCCTTTGCGGTGCTTCGGATTCTGTTGGTCGATTCGAGCTGACGGTCGCGGACGTCCGGGATGCGACCCGCGCCGGGAGTCCGGGATCCGTGCAGTCGATGCTCCATCGAACGCGGTCGTGGGGTGATCCTGCCTGCCGCGGTAGCTAAGCTGGCCCACTGAGAAGGTACAAGCGTGATGTCTCGGACACCTCATCCCCGTGAGCGAGCGCGAATTGAGTGAGGCTCGACAGCTGTGACGGCCCGCCCGGGCTCGGAGAGTGGGAGCCCCCGGCTGGAATTCAATGGGGCGGCTCGCGAGGTGACCGGCTCGTGTCACCGGGTCGTACTCGGCGAGCTGTCCGTGTTGCTCGACTGCGGCCTCTTCCAGGGCGAAGACCAGGAACGCAACAGGCAGCCCTTTCCGTTCTCCCCCAGCGAGATCGACGCCGTCGTCCTGAGCCATGCCCACATCGATCATTCGGGCCGCCTGCCCCTCCTCGTCAAGCAGGGCTTTCGGGGACCGATCTTCACCCATCCTGCAACTCGCGATCTCTGCAGCATCATGCTCCGGGATTCCGCCTACATCCATGAACGGGAGGCGGAGTGGGAGAATCGTGAGCGAAGACGGAAGGGCCGGGAGCCGATCGAGCCGCTCTACACCAAAGAGGATGCCGAGAAGGCGATGGAGCAGTTCGAGGTTCTCGACTACGGCGAGGACCGGGAGATCTTGCCGCGGGTTCGCGTCCGTCTTCGCGACGCAGGACATATCCTGGGCGCCGCGATCGTCGAGCTCTGGCTCGGGGCAAAGAAGCGGCCTCGCAAGGTGGTCTTCAGCGGCGATCTCGGGCACCTGGGCAAGCCTCTGCTCTGTGATCCGGAGCGGGTCGACGAGGCGGACCTTGTCGTGCTCGAGAGCACGTATGGCGATCGGGAGCACAGGTCCTGGGAGGCCACGTGGCGTGAGCTGGGAGAGATCCTGGAGGCGGCGGACCACGAGAAGGGCAATATCCTGGTTCCCGCCTTCGCGGTGGGTCGCACGCAGCAACTTCTCTACGCGTTCCAACGGCACTTCGACGAGTGGCGGCTCGACCGCTGGAAGATCTTCCTCGACAGCCCTCTGGCGATCGAGGCGACGGAAGTCTACGCCCGCCATTCCGAGATCTACGATCCCGCCGCACGCCGCGCGCACCGGGAATTGGGATCTCTCTTCGAGCTGCCCAACTTCGAACTCTGTCCGGACGCCGAGGACTCGATGAAGCTGAACGAGCTGAAATCGGGAGCGATCATCATCGCGGGCAGCGGAATGTGCACCGGTGGTCGCATCAGACACCATCTGAAGCAACACGCCGTTCGCCGGGGGTGCCATCTCGTGATCGCCGGGTTCCAGGCGCGTGGCACGTTGGGACGGGCGCTCGTCGACGGCACCAGGCGTGTGCGCCTGTACGGCGACGAGGTGCGCATCGCCGCGCAGGTCCACACCGTGGGTGGGCTTTCTGCGCACGCTGGTCTCACCGGCCTCGCAAACTGGTACGGCGGCTTTCGGGGACGTCCTCCCGTCGCGCTGGTTCATGGCGAGGCCGAGCCCATGGACGAACTCGCCCGACATCTGAAGCACGAGCATCACCCCCGAGAGATCCTTTGCCCTCGAGCGGGTGAATCGTTCGACCTGTAACATTCCATTTGGAGCGCCACGCCGCGCACCACGGGACGCCCGGCTGGGCGGTTCGGGCGATCGAGAACGCATGGAGGGTCTCATGACGAATCGGCGAGAGAGGACGGGGCCCCCGCCCGCAGGGCGCCGGGGCAGGCTCATCCGCCAGCAGGAGCACGACCCGTACAAGGTCCGAGCGAAGCTTCCGGATCCGACGGCCTGCCCCGAGTGCGGGGCCATGTACCGCAACGGGCGCTGGATGTGGGGCGCGCCCCCTGCGGACGCCAACCGCGAGCTCTGCCCTGCTTGTCAGCGCATCCGGGATCAGTACCCGGCGGGGATCCTGACCGTCTCCGGGCCGTTCTGGCGCGGACACCAGGACGAGATCCTGGGGCTGGCGCGCAACATCGAGGAACGGGAGAAGGGAGAACATGCGCTCAAGCGCATCATGGCGACCCGCGAGGAGGGGGATGCGGTCATCATCACGACGACCGATTCCGGTTTGGCTCGCAACATCGGCGATGCCCTGCATGACGCGTACGAAGGAGAGTTGGACTACCAATACACCGACGGGGAGAACCTGTTGCGCGTGACGTGGTCTCGCTGAACCGGAGGTGGAGTGAATACGGGCCCGGAATTCCCACCTCGCCGTAGACCAGCACCCTCTCGCCCTTGCCCGTCACGGTCAGCATCGCCCCGCGGGGCAACGCCCGTGGGCTGGAGCTGCCACACTGAATGGATGGGCGGGCAGCGCGTCCAATCCGCATGCACCTTGCAGCGCGGAGGAGCCGGGCCATGCCTCGAACTCGAAACAGGCAACGAGTCCTTTCAATTCCCTTCAGACTGGCATGCTGTGCCCTGGCCAGCATCGCATGGGCCGTTTCGGCCGGCGCGGTTCCCGAGGGCGCCACTTCCAGTTGGGCGGACGTCCCGCACGACGGGTCGGAACGCGAGGCCCTCGAGGCCATCGCGCGGCATCCCGAGGCGCTGCGCGAATCCGCCATGCGTGTCGCGTCGCAGCCCGAACTCATCGTGCGGATCGAAGGCATCCGGGCGTGGACCAGCCGCGGCTTCGAAGAGATCCTCGAGGGACACGACGACGCGGAGCGCGCCGACCTCTGGGAGATGGTCCGTTACCCCGAGGTCGTCGAAGCCATCGTCGAGGGCAACGTCCCCGAGGACCTCGAGGAGATCCTGGCCGACACCCCGGCCGGCGTGAAAGAAGCCGCGTTGCGTGCGGTTCGGAACTCGCCCAAGACACTCGAGAAGATCGATGCGTTGCAGCAGGAGACCCACGCGGCATTCGGCGATGTGCTGGACGATGTCGAGCCAGAGCTCGCCGAGGCTCTCGAGAACGTGGCCAGCGAGCCGGCGTTGCTGAGCGTCCTCGCAGAGAACCTGGAACTCACGGTGGCCCTCGGTGAGGCCTACGAGCGCGAGCCCGAGGAACTTCGCACGTGGCTGGCGGATCTCTCGGTGAAGGTCGCAGCAGCTGATGAGCTCGAGCGCGACGAGTGGTCCGAGGCGATTCAGGAGGACGAGGGACTGCGCGAGCAGGTGGTCGAGACAGCGGCCGCCTGGGAGGAGGAGAGCGGCGCCCGCCAGGACGCATACGATGGCGGCTACGACGACGGGTACGAGCACGGCTACGCAGACGGCCGAACGCACCTCTCACACGTGCGGCCCTACCCTTACTGGTACGGCTATCCGGCTTTCAGGGTCGGCGTCTTCGTGCCCGCGGCCCATGCACACACGCTGTGGTATCCGCGCTCGCATTGGGGCCACCTCGGCTTCCACTACAGCCGTGGACATTCGCTGGTCGTGTTCTCGGCCCCCTCCTTCCCCTTCCTTTACTGGTTGCGTGTGCGACAACCACACCACCACTACGTGCGCAGCTACCCGCATCACCACCGCGTCCGGCACGTTCACCACACGAAGCCGGTCCGGCGCGCACATCACGCCCACCACTACCGGGCAGGCCGGTCCCACGACTCACGACGTGAGATCCACCGGGGTAGTGACCGCCAGCGCGTCAAGCGCTCGCACGTGCGAAATGGCACACGCCGCCGTCATGCCCGGCTAGGCCTCGACGACTCGCGGAGACATCGCCCCGGCCGCCATGTCGAGCGTCGCCAGCCCAGGGCCGACCGCAAGAGGATTGCGAACGCGAAGCCCAGGGCCGAGCGAAGGCGCAACGCCAAGGCGAAGCCCAAGACCGAACGCAGGCGCACCGCCAAGGCGAAGCCCAGGACCGAGCGAAGGCGCAACGCAAAGGCGAAGCCCAAGACCGAACGCAGGCGCAACGCCAAGGCGAAGCCCAAGACCGAGCGAAGGCGCAACGCAAAGGCGAAGCCCAAGACCGAACGCAGGCGCAACGCCAAGGCGAAGCCCAAGAACGAACGCAGGCGCAACGCCAGGGTGAAGCCGAAGGCCGAACGCAGGCGCGGTACGAAGTCATAGGGCAAGGCAGAACGCGGCGCGGGTGATCGGCGAGAGCCTCGACACGCTCGAGGAGCTCGGCATCGACTTCGGCCGCGGCTGGCTCTACCCCCCTTCGCGCTCGGTAGCCCGCCGCCCAGATCGCAGGGGCCCGGGACCGGCCACGCTCGGTCTTTCTCGGCTCGCCGCCAGAAAGGCAGTTGAAATCGATATTCTGCTTTTCTAGAATATCCATTACCCAATTATGGCGAAAGCCGATTCCCGGACATCAGCGACCAGCGGCCCCCCTTCCCTGCGGCGACGGGTGAAGGAGGAGCGCCAATCCATCTACCGCCGGGCCATCATCGAGGCCGCGGAGCGGGTCTTCGCCGAGAAGGGCGCCGACGGCTCCCGCATGAACGAGATCGCAGCCAAGGCCGGCATCTCGCTCGGGACCCTGTATGGCGTGATCGAAGGCAAGGCATCCCTGGTCGCCGGAATCCACGCCAGGCGGATGCGCGAGTTCATGGACTGTATCCGCGCAGCGCGTGACTCCGAGCAGGACACCCTCGCGAGCCACCTCGCTGTCGTGCGGCTCGGTGCGGAGTACTTCCTCGAACGGCCGGACTTTCTGCGCATGTGCTGCCGGGCCGGCTTCGGCTGGGCGTCCGACTTCGCGGCGTTTCCCGGCGGTGCCGCGCTCTGGGACGAGGGCGCCTCGGTTCCGCGCGGTCTCTTCGAGCGCGGCGTCGCCGAGGGCATCTACGTCGACGAGGACCCCGAGCTGCTGGTGCGAAAGATGCTCGCGCTCAAGCAGGTCGAGCTCATCCATTGGGTCGAGCAGGGCATGACGGCGCCCCACGACGAAGTCCTCGATCGGCTCCAGCGTCAGTTCATTCGGGCATTCTGCAAACCCGCTTCGTAGGCGGGGCCGAACCCTCCGTCCGGAGAATCGAAATGGTACATACCTGGCAGTCGGATCATCTGAAGAAGCTCGAGCTCGCCAACGTCGAGGCAGGCGACCTCGTCCTCTGCGGCGCATTCGCGGACCGCGCCCCGATGCTCCAGGCGCTCGACGAGCAGCGAGTCGCGTTCGTCGCGCCACTGGAATCCCGATCGGACCTGGAGTGGCTGCTGCGAGGGCTCCACCTGCATCCCAACATTCGCCATCTCGTCCTCTGCGGCGACGATCTCAGGATCGCGGGAGAGGCGTTGCTGGCGCTCTGGCAGGACGGGCTCGACGCCGAAGGTGCCATCGCGGGCGGTCGAGGGCGGCTCTGCGAGGAGATCGACGCGGATGCGGTGGATACGCTGCGGCGCGACGTGAAGCTGCTGGACTGGCGCGGCCGATCGCTGCCCGGCCTGGGCGAGGGGATCCAGGGGCTCCCGCTTCTGGCGCCGGAGAGGAAGCCGCAGCTGCTCCCCGACCCGGAGATCCCGAGCCGGAAGGTGTTCCTCTCGCGAAGGACCTCGTTCCCGCTCTACGCCAATGACCTGGGCGACAGCTGGCTCCAGCTCCTCAATCTCTGCTTGCGGATCGGGGGCGAGAAGCAGACGGCCGAGGGCGAGCGGCTGGCCGAGGCCCTGAACGTCGTCGTGACGGTGGGCCTGCCGGTCATCGCGGAGGATCTCGAGGTGGACGTCGCGCAGCCGGAGGACTTTCCCTCCTTCTTCGATTTCGGCGCCGAGGACTTCGAGCGCTACTACGAGCGCTTCGACGCCCCGGGTTCTTCGGATGACGTCGCCCGCAACGATTACGGTGGGCGGTTGCGCGCGCGTGAGGGACGGGATCAGATCGAGATCGTCTGCGACCGTCTGAAACAATCGCTCGATGCGCAGTCCGCCACCATTGTGATCCACGAGCCGGGTGACCTGGTGAATTCAACTTTCGCGCCCAACGCGATCTCCGCCACCTTCAATGTGGTCGACCAGAGCCTCTACGGCTCCTTCGTGTTGCGCAGCGCCGATGTCTACAGCGACTGGCCGCTGGAGGCGATGGCGTTGATCCGCCTGCAGCATGACGTCGCGAAGCGGCTCGAGCTCGAGCCGGGCGCGGCCACCTTCATCGTGCACGCCGCGCACCTCTACGAGCGCGATTGGCAGCGCGCGGAACGCGTGCTAGCCGAGTCGTTCCGGCGGCCGCTGCCGCTTCAGGTGGACCACTCGGGGGTCTTCCTCTTCGGCAATGACGGCGGACAGGCCCGGGGCATGCTGCTCGACCACGACGCCGGCACGATCTTCTGGGAAGACGCGTTCGACAGCCCCATCGACCTCTCCTGGTACATCATTGACGCCATGCCGTGGCTGCTGCCGCAGCACATGCGGTACGTGGGCCAGGAGTGCGCATCGCTGCTACGCGCCATGCAAGAACGCGAGTGTTATCTGCAGGGCTGAGCGCCTTCACCAAGACGTATCGACATATACGGGCTGCGTGCCCTTGCTGCGCGCCACATCCGAGAGGAGGGACCATGGGCAAGCTTCTGTGGGAGACCATTCAACGCACCACCACGGGTCCGCTCATGGCGGAAGACAAGTTCGAGACAGAGTTCTTCCCCAACGTGCTCGCCGACCTGCAGGCGAAGTACAAGCTCGAGTTCGATCCCGACGAGCCCGCGATGATCGACCCCGACATGGCGGACGCGGTCTTCCAGGCCGGAAAGGAACTCCTGCTCGAGGTCGGCCTCTACTGCAAGAACACACGACGCATCGTCAAGTACACCGAGGACGAGATCGAGGGGGTGATCGCCACGGCGCGGCACGAGATCACCCTCGGCTTCGACCGGCAGGAGATCACGCTCACGCCCAGATCGCCCGGCGACGAGAAACGCCTCTACACCTTCTTCCCGGCCGGTGCGCTGACGACGGACACCGAGCTTTACCGCAACTACGCCCTGACCGTCATGCAGGAGCCTACCTGCGACGGCGTGATCCCGATCCCCCTCTACGCCGTCGGCGACTTCAAGAACATCGCAGACTCACCGTCGCAGACGCTGGTGTGCCTGACAGAGGCCCGGATCATCAACGACGCGGCGACATGGGCGGGAAAGCCTGGCCTCTTCCTGGGCATCCCGATGAGCGCGACCACCCCACTCACTTTGATGAGCGCCTTCGGATCAGGGCTCTACAACAGGCGCAACTGCACGCTGCCCGTCCAGATCATCCAGGACATGCGGATCGATTACGACCGGCTCAACCTCGCGTTCTTCGCCGAGCAGCACGGCATCGAGCCCTGGATGAGCTGCTCGCCTGCGCTCTACGCCTATCTCACCGGGCCTGAGCAAGGCGCGATGGAGATCATCGCCCACACGCTGGGCATGCTGGCCTATTCCGGCGGCGCGCTCACCCAGGCCATGTCGGTCTCGGTGCACGGCACCTACATCGGCAACGACATCAGTTGCTGCAACACGGCCGCCGCGCTCGCAGCCGATCGGAACCTGAAGCTGCCGTGGCTCTCCTTTGGCAGTATGGGGAACCCGGCCGGGGCGCTTTCGGATACGTCCTGGTACGCGACCGCGGCAGCGTGCATCGGCGGGTCCATCTCGGGCATGGAAGGCCTCTGGTTGGCGGGTGGCTCGACCGGGTTCGAATCTCGCTGGGCCGGTGAGATGGCGCGGGCCGCCGCCGGGCTGTCGCCGAAGGAGGGGGTCGAGCTGCTCAAGAGGATCAATGCAGCAGAGAAAAGCCCGGATCCGTCCCCGATGCACTTCAGCAAGCTCTACGACCCGAAGACCCTGAACCCCGCGCCCGAGCTGGTCGAGCACTATCGGAAGTTCACGCGGATCTTCCAGGATCTGGGCCTCGACTACCCGACCTGGACCCACTGAGCAGGAGAAACATGAAGATGTCCACGATCGAAGACCTACGAGAGCTGGTGAGTCAGACGAAGACCGACGAGGCCGAGGCGATGACCCGCGAGCTGCTGGACGCCGGCCTGAACCCCATGGACATCCTCGAGCAAGGAGTGATGAACGGGCTCAACGACGTCGGCAACCGCTTCGCGGCCAAGCAGGCGATCGTGCTCGACCTGGTGCGCGCCGGTGTCTGCGCCAAGGCCTGCATCCCGCTGATCGAAGAGGCGTTGCCCAAGGGCGGAGGGCAGAAGACCGGCAAGAAGATCGTCCTCGGCACGATGCTCAGCCAGCACAACATCGGGAAGAACCTGGTGGGTACGCTGCTCTCGATCGGAGGCTTCGAGGTCGTCGACATGGGCGAGAAGAACGCGCCCTGGGATTTCTACGAGGCCGCCGAGAATTCCGGCGCGGACATGATCGCCGTCTCGGTCGTCTTCGCTCCCGCGATGGAAAAGTTCACCGAGCTCCTCGGTCTCCTGAAGGAAATGGACGTACGCGACAAGTACCCGGTGATCGTCGGCGGCGCCGTCACGTCCCAGAAGTGGGCGGACGGAGAAGGCGCCGACGGTTGGGGAGCGCAGGCGAAGGACGGCGTGGATCTCGCGAGGAAGTTGCTGGGCGTCGCGTAGCCGGGGCTCCGAAGGCCTCTTGCCATGGCTGGGCCGCGGGGGCTCAGCGCGAGGCCGGAGCCACGAGCACTCACCAGCGCAAGCGGGCGAGCTCGGCGCTCCGCCGCCGGTTCCCCCCTCCACCGGTCCGAGGCGGGCTGTTAGAAGGCGATACCCACGCCCACGACCAACGAGTCGACGCCAGGCGTGAAGTCGTAGTGGGCCTGCGGCGCGACGAAGAACTGACCGAACTCGAACTCATAGACGAGGCCCAGCCGGAAGACTGCTTCCCGCTCGCCACTCTCATGGCCTCCGTGGATGAACTCGACGCCGGGGCCGGTCTGCAGCGTCAATCCCCGCCAGAGGTGCAGATCGGCAACCGCCAGGAAAACCAGTGCATCGACGTCACCGAAGGCGTTCTCGAGGACCGCGCCGAAGCCGACGCGCTCGGACCACTCATATTCGTAGTCGAGGCCGAGGGTGAAGCCCGTCGCCTCCTCGTTGTCGGTGGCGCCGAGGATGACCGACAGGTGATGAAGGCTCTCCGCCTCCTCACCGTGCTGGGCCGCGCCCTCCTCGGCACCAGCGACGCCCGCCAAGAGAACGAGGGCGATGACGATGACCCAGGCCGCAGGCGAGAGATGTCTTTCCATGAGGCGACGGTAGCACCGGAGAAGGGACCATCAGAAGTCGATCTGCAGGCGGATCGCCACGGCCGAGGGAGCACAGCGGAGCCTGCGATTTCGGCGAGAATCCCTCGATCGGAAGACCCTCTCGCCGTATCATCTCTCGTCGGTCGTGCATTCCGGTGCGACCAGGCTGCTCGAAGCATGCTTCGGGAAAACGAACGCGAGGAGAGACGATGGATTTCGAACTTTCGGACAAGGCCAGGGCGATCGAAGAGCAGCTCTGCCGATTCATGGACGAGTACGTCTATCCCGCAGAGAGGGAGTACGCCGAGCAGGCAGAGGCGAAGCCCAAGGAAGAGCCGAGCATCATGCTGGAGCTTCGCGCGAAAGCAAAGGAGATCGGGCTCTGGAACCTCTTCCTACCGGACGCCGAATGGGGCGCCGGCCTCACCAACCTCGAGTACACACCGCTGTGCGAGATCATGGGCCGCAGCGGCATCGCGGCTCGGGTGTTCAACTGCCAGGCGCCGGACACCGGCAACGCTGAGATCCTCGCCGAGTTCGGCACCCCGGAACAAAAAGAGAAATGGCTCGTGCCGCTGCTCGAGGGGGAGATCCGTTCCTGCTTCTCGATGACGGAGCCAGCGGTCTCGGGGGCGGACCCGACCAAGCTCCAGGCCCGAGCCGTGCGAGACGGCGACGACTACGTGATCAACGGACACAAATGGTTCACCTCGGGCGCCATCGGCGCCTCCTTTGCCATCGCCATGGTGGTGACCGATGCCGACGCAGCCCCGCACGAGCGCATGAGCCAGATCCTCGTGCCGACGGACAACCCGGGCTTCGAGATCATCCGACCGGTTTCGGTCATGGGGCACACCGGCGGCGGAGGCCACTGCGAGATCCGCTACGAAGACTGCCGCGTCCCCGCTACGAACGTACTCGGACCGCCGGGCTCAGGATTCATGATCGCCCAGGCACGGCTCGGCCCGGGCCGCATCCATCACTGCATGCGCGCCATCGGCATGGCGGAACGCGGTTTCGAGATCATGTGCCGCAACGCCAACAACCGGGAGGTCGCGGGTGGCCTGCTCCGCGACAAGCAGTTCATCCAGGAGTTCGTGGCAACCTCGCGGATGGAGATCGACCAGGCGCGACTGTTGACGCTCCATGCGGCTCACAAGATGGACAAGTACGGCAAGAAGCAGGCCCGCCAGGAGATCTCCATGATCAAGGTGGTGGTCCCGAACATGATGATGAACGTCCTCGACCGCGTGATGCAGAGCCTGGGCGCCCTCGGTGTCACCGACGACACGCCGGTAGCCGCCATGTGGCGACATGGACGCGCGCTGCGCATCGCCGATGGTCCGGACGAGGTCCACAAGATGGTGATCGCCCGGCGCGAGCTCAAGCGCTTCGCGTAGAGAGAAGCTCCCATGGCGCGCCCGGCACGACTCGATCGTGCGATCCCCAGTTCCGCAACGTGCAGCGGGAGATCGGGGAGATCCCAGCTATCCTGCGACCGATTCGAGGAGGGACGAGGCATGAGCATGTGGAAGAAGTGGGCAGCCGTTCTGGCTCTCGCGCTGGCGGTCGGCACCCCGGCAGCGCGGGCGGAACAAACCACGGCACCCGCGATCGATCCGGCAGCAAAGCAGCGGGTCGATGCGATGGCCAAGGAACTGGCTGCTCTGAAGGCGGCGGAGATTTCGACGGAATATACGGTCGACGTCACGCTCGAGACCGGCCAGAAGATCCAATACGGCGGTGCCTCCACCGTGCTGCTCCAACGACCCAACAAGCTGCGCTCGGAGCGACTGGGCCAGCGCGGCTCGGCGGTCTTCACCTACGACGGCAAGCAGGTCAGCTTCTTCGTGAAGCCGCAGAATTACTTCGCCGTCCGGGAGGCCCCGGGGTCGCTCGACGAAACTCTCGACTTCGCGCTCGACCGTCTGGATATGGCGCCGCCGGGCGTGGATCTGCTCTATGCCGATGGCGGGGCCGGCATCCTTGAAGGCGTGACGTCGGGTCTCTACGTGGGTACCGCCATGATCGCCGGTCGCTCCTGCCACCACCTGGCCTTCCGTGCACCCGATGTCGACTTGCAGCTCTGGATCGAGGAGGGGGACCGACCGCTCCCCTGCCGGTACCTCATCTCCACCCTGGATGTGGAAGGGCGACCCGCGATGGGCGTCACGTTCCGCAAGTGGAACACCTCACCGACGATTTCTGCCGGCAGCTTCGACACCAACCCTCCGGCGGGCGCGAAACCAATCCCGTTCGTCGTGGCTGAGGAGGACCCGGAATGACCAACAGGATCCCGACGACTCTCATGGCCGCTCTCCTGTTGGCGTGGCCTCTTGCCCTGCCCAACCTCATGCTGCCTGAATCGGCGGAAGCCATCGTGGGCCGCCCCGCAACTCCGGGCAGTGTGGCGGGTGGCGCACGGAGAACCTCCCGCCGAACCTCGAGAAGGGTCGTCAGACGCCATACGGCCGTGGCACCCGTCGCCGTGGTCGCTCCGGCGGCTGTCGTGGTCGCGCCGGCGCCCACGGTGGTCGTCGCCCCCGCCGCGGCTCCGGCCGCGGCGACCATCCCCATCGGGATGACCATCGCCACGCCGCCCTCGGGATGCCAGGACGCAAGTGTGGGTGGCCTCAGCTACCTGGCCTGCGGCAGCACCTGGTTCCAACCTCGAATCCAAGCAGGTGCGGTCGTCTACGTAGTGGTGGCACCGCCGGGCTGAAGTCTCTGACTCCAGTGAGCCGGGCGCGCTGCAACGGTGTCGCCAAACGTGGAACATCGATCGTGCGAGGACCTGAAACGTCGGTTCGAGCGACATCTCGTCGATCAGCCGAAGGGCCAATGGCTCTCACCACGCTCGGAACGAGAGAGCAACGGAGAGAGAGGATTTCGCTCTCCGTGTTGGTGATCTACGTCGTCTTCGCGGATTTCTCTCGCGTGCCTAATATCTAGGAGAGGCTTGCCGGCCGGTGAGCATTCCGATCGTGAACGCGGGCGCCAGAAGGAGGTGATCTCAATGGGAGCCAAGTCGGTTCGGGCAGACGATTCGAGGACGGCGATCGAGATGCGTGCCACCAGAACCTTCCGCGAGGCATTGCTGCCTTTCCTGCTCATTGCGCTCGCCCTGTCGTCCTGTTCCGAGCACCATGAGTTGCGGCAGAACAACGATCCCGACCGATACACGCTGGTCGAGGATGTCCTGTGGGCATCCCCGGACGGGTTCGACCTCAGCATGGACATCTACACGCCGAAGTCAGGCAAGGGCTCGTATCCGGTCATCGTGATGTTCCATGGCGGCGGATGGCTGATCAATGACAAGTCGATCATGGATCAGGCCTCTGCCTACCTGGCAACGCACAGCGAGTACGTCATCTGCAACGTCGACTATCGACTGCTCGCGGACAATGGCAATTCCGTAACGTTGAACCAGATCGTCGATGATGTCTTTGGTGCCGTGCTCTGGGTGAAGGACCACATCGGACGCTACGAGGGAGATGGGACCAGGATCGCCGTTACTGGAGACAGCGCGGGCGGACACCTGTCGGCCATGGTCGTCAACCTGGGGGATCGGCTCAGCTCAGCACCTTTCTCGGAGGCGTCGCTGAACTTCCAACCCAGCTACCTGCCGCCCGGAAAGACGGCGGAAGAGGTTTCCGCGCAGGGTGGCGTCGGCGTCCAGGCTGCCATCCTCAGCTACGGCGCATTCGACGTGTTCCAGGGAGCCGTCGACGGATTCGAGAGCTTCTGGAACCCCTTCTGGCTCTTCAGTGGTTCATTCGCAAGAGGTGTGTTCGGGAACGACCGCAACGTGGCCGAACATCCTGATCTCTACCGCGCGCTATCTCCCGTCCACAACATTCCACACGCAGCAGAGCGGTTGCTCCCCCCGCAGCTGCTGACCGTCGGAACCGACGACCCGCTGGTCACGCCAGCGTCCGTCAAGGCCTACCTCCAGAAGCTGGAATCGGCCGGCCATCCCGCGGAGTACTGGGAATACGAGGGGAGGTCGCACGCGTTCCTGGATTCAGGTTCGAACACAGTACTCGGAACCAACTTCGAAGCCGACGCGCCCGCGGCCCTCGACGTAATGATCCGGTTCCTCGATGACGTCTTCGCTCGCGCGCCGGCGACTCTCTGAACGGCCCGAGGCGACTCCGCACTCCCCGCCGGGCGGCCAGGCGACCCTCGTTCGGTTCCCAGGCCGTGCCGGCACGCCGAGGACCGCCGCTGTAGCATCGAGAGATGCCCTCGGCACCCACCTCGATCACCGCTCCGCTGGGTTTCACCCGGGCCGAGCACGTGCTCGCGGACAACGAGCGCCCCAGCCTCCTCCGTGCGAAGACCCAGCCCTTCGGCCGAATGCACAAGGACGTCTTCGACTTCCGGCCCTGCCGGATCCAGGAGGACGCGACACCCGGCGCTCCGGCCCCGGAGCTCGAGCAGGCCGGCTTCGAGGCCATCGACCTCTCGGGCCACCCGGGCCTGCAGGCCGCCCTCGCCACGATTCGTGAAGAGGACTTTCTCTCCGACGCCACGGCGCGCGCGGTGCGCGAGAACGTGAACGGTGCGCGCTTCGAGCTGACCGGCGGCAAGGCGCTCGAGATCCAGCACGTTGCCGACGACGGCATGATCTTGCGGTGGGCCGGGCCCAACGGGCTCGACGTGAACCCTGGCGGCATGGACGGGGCCAACGGCCACGGCGGCGCCATGGGCATCCACGGCGATCAAGACGTGTTCGGCACACCGCTGAAGCAGATGATGAAGGGCGCCGCCCCGCAGCTCTTCCGCCACCAGACCCCGGACGGGCGCAACGACACGTCGTCGCTCTTCCTCCTGAACCTCTGGATCCCGATCCAGCAGGTGACGCGCCCCCTCGTCCTGATGGACCGGCGCACCCTCGACGCCAAACGCCACCAGCTCCGCTACGGCCTGCCCGTCACCTCCTTCCTCGAACGGGACGAGGAGAAGAGCGTCAACGACATCTGGACGTTTCTGCCCGACCCGGGCCAGGAGTGGCACTTCCGTTCCGAGATGGGCCCAGAGCAGGCCTGGGTCTTCGACACCCTGGGCATGCCCCACGGCGCGTGCATACTGCCGGGCGAGGATGCGCTCGAGTGGCTCTACCTCGAACTGGGGCGTGGCTGCGAGGCCGTCGCCGCTGGCGACGAGGCGGCGCTCCAGGCCCTCTCCGCAAGCGAGCCGCCGGCCCTCCCCGAGGTCACGACCGAGCCCATCCGCGCGACCTTCCGCAAGCTCACCGGGCTGCTTCGCGAGGCCACCCTCAGCGAGACGTGGAGCGCCCGCGCCGAGGCCGCCCGAGACCGGGTCATCCGCAAGTCCCTCGAGATGCGGATGGTCGCCACGCTCACATCCGCTTGAAGGCCCGCCCTGCTTCGGGCCTGGAGCGCCGGGCCTGTAGCGTCTGGCCCGACTGCCTGGCCTAGCCGCCCCGACCGAAGCCGCGAACGCGGCGCGCGCCGATCAAGATCAACGGAACTTCGCTCTCGGTCGTGATCGCCAGGGCCAGGGGCCCGATCGCTCGGCCCGCACGACGATCCCGCTGCAGACCCATCAGGACGAGATCGGTCTCCGCGGCGCGGCGCAGGATCGCCTCGCGCGGATCCACGGCGTCTTCGATGACGATCTCGAACTGCCCGCCCGCCTCGTCCCGCGCGAGGACGCGCAGCTCACGCTCGGCACGCAGCCGCTCCTCCGGCGAGGCGGAGGGCGGAACCGTGCGCAGGAAGGTGAGGGCACATTCGTCGGTGCGACTCAGGCTCGCGAGCAGGCGCGCACGCACCCGGCTGTGATCGCGGACCCCGCCGATCGGTATGAGCACCCGCCGCACCTGGGCCACGCACCAGCGATGCGGCGCCCGCACGAGCACGACGTCGGCATCGAGACCGAGCAGCAACTCGGAGACACGCGGACCGACCTTGCCGCCTTCGAGCCGCGGCGCCCCCAGGAGAACGGTCTCGCAACGGTACAGCCTCGCGACCCGCAGGATCTCGGCCACGGTGTCGGGGGCGACGGTGAAGAGGGTTTCGGCTGGCGTGGCGCGCTCGAAGCTCCGGCGCAGCGCCTCCCCGAGAATGCCCTGTGCATCTGCGAGAGCCGGATGCCCGTCGGCCGGCACCTCGTCGAGCTCTTGCACCACGGAGAACAGCAGGATCCGCCCCGTCCCCGGCGTACGAACCGTCGCCGCCACACCGGCCATGACCGCGGCGCTGGTCGGGTCGGCGATGGGCACCAGCACCAGCGGGCTGCGGCCCCGCAGCCGGGCGAGCTCGGGATCGCGCGCCTCGGCCGAGGCGTCCGCAAGGTTGGCGCCCGGAGCCAGCCACAGGAAGTAGAACGCACCGCCGAGCATGAGCCACGACAACACGATGGCGCCCGCCTGCGGTACCGCGAAGGTCTGGAACACCGCCAGAGCGAGGCACAGGAGACCGCCCGCAAGCGGAAGCCAGGGGACGCTGCGCTCGCCCGAGCGGCGGCGAGCAAGGATGGCGGCGCCGTGCACCATGGCAAAGGAGAGCAGGAAGATGAGACTCGACGCCGCCCCCGCTGCGGAGACATCGCCCACGACGAGCGCGAGGGCGGCCAACAACGCGCCCGTCACCCCCACGGCGATCGCCGGCGTGCCGCTCCTTCCCCGCATGCGGCCGAGCGGCCGCGGCAACGTGCGGTCGCGCGCCATCGCGAAGGCGACACGCGACGCACCGAGCAGATTGGCCTGCAGCGCCGAGAGCATCGAGAGCACGCCGGCGCCGATCACCAGCCAATAGCCGGTCGGACCCAGGAATCGTTCGGCCGCCTCCGCCACCAGACCGGCCGGGTTGGCCGCGGCAGCCTCGGCAATGCTTCCCCCGTCGGGCGTGCCGACCGTCATGAGCACGAGGAGCAGCGAGATGTAGATGCCCAGGGCGATCCCGAGCGAGAGATACATGGCACGCGGAAGGTTCCGCTCCGGGTCGCGCACCTCGCCGCCGACGGCCGCGATCAGGTCGAAGCCCTGTAGCGCGATGAAGGTGTATCCCATCGCCCGGAGCAGCCCGTCAGATCCGCCGACGAAGAAGGGATCGAGCCGCGACAGCAGCGTGGATGTCGACATCTGGCCCATGGCCCAGGCGCCCCCCGCGACCAGCACTGCGAAGACGATCAGCTTGCCCGCCGTCGCGGTCTGGCCGCCACCGCGTGCCGTGCGCACCAGCATGAGTCCGTAGAATGCCGTTGCCCCAACCGCGACCGCGCCGCGCAGCACGGAGCCCCCTAGCCAGGCTGCGTCACGCCCCATCCCTTCGAGCAGGCGGGCCGCACCCTCTGCCGCGAAGACGGCGAAGCCAAGCGCGTAGAGCACACCCGCGACGATCGACGCGAACCAGACGACCCAGCCCACCACGAAGGCCGCCTCGATCGACAGCACGCGCTTGGCGTAGGTGTAGGTGCCGCCGGACTGGGGGAAACGGATCGCAAGCTCGGCGAAGCTCGCGGCCGTGAGGAGTGCGATGCATCCATTGAACGCAAAGGCGACGATGGCCGCGGGGCCCGCCGTCGCGAATGCGATGCCCGCCAGCGCGAGGATGCCGCCGCCCACGATCGCGCCCACGCCCACCGACGTCGCACCGAGGAGACCCAGATGGCGTGTGGTGTCCTCACTCACCCGCTTCCGCCTCGCAGGCTCGAAACGACGCGGGGGACCCTTCGCACAAGTTCCATCGATGCTCGCTCTGGCTCGCGAGCCGGGCATGACCGGCTCGGGTTCCCGATCAGGGTACCAGGGAGTTGGGCCGAGCAGCATCAGCCACCAGCCTTGGTGAGAAAGGCAAGCGACCAACTCCGGTGCTGGAACACGAGCAAGCCGAGTCGCGGGCCTCGGTGCGTGTGACCGAGATCGGCCGCCGTAGCGAACCGGGTCCTTGCTCCAATCCTGCTACGAGGCGTCAATCCAGATCGGCGATGACCAGACCCGCTCGCGCAGGGTCGCGGGGACGCGCGGATCGGGCTCCCGCGAGAGGCGCAGCGCGTCGTAGGTCGACCACCGGCAGGTCGGGTTCTGGAGGACACGAACGTAGTAGAAGGCGCCCTGCGTCGGATCGAAGTCGGGGTCCTTCCAGGCCTTCATCAGCTGCATGGCGCCGGAGTCTGCCGTCGGCTTGCAGGTCGTCAGGTCGACGGATGCGCCATTGTCGGGGCAGCGAAGGGTGGTCGGGTCCACCTCAAGGCCGTCGGCGCAGGCGATGTCCCGGACCTTCTCATGGGTCTGCCCTTCCGCGTCGATCCAACCCTTGATGATCTGGATACGCTGAAGGGGAGCGCTCATCCAGTCGCCGAGCGCCGCCACGTAGAAGGTGGGGCTCGCGGTCTCGCCATCGGCCGGATGCAACACACCGCCCATCGGAACCCCACCTGCGGTCGCGACGGCAACGGGGTCCGGCTCGGTGGCGACACGCTCGTCGAAGCCCCAGCCCGCGAAAAAGCGCAGTGCAATGCGCGGCCCCGACGTGGCGTACACCTCGCGGCGTTTCATCGCGGCGAAGAGTGCGTCGCGCGTGTTCTCCTCGGCCCAGACTGCGGCCAAGCCGCCGGAGGTATGGAACTTGAGGATCGATTCATAGGGCTTCTGGTCAGGGGGCGTGTTCGGCCGATCCCGCAGCCGCCGAATGGCAGGCGAGGTGATCAGGCCCACCTTGTCTACGAAGTCCCACTCTTCGACGTCGCCGGGGTTTCCATTGTGCGTGTCCGTCGAGCCGATCATTCCGAACGCCAAGGGGTTGTAATCGAGTTCCCGGTCGAGTTCGAGGCCGATCTTGAGCCCCTGCCTGGCAAAGCCGGTTTCGAATGCGCAGCCAGTCTCCTCGCCCTGCTCGCAAGGCGCGAGCACCTGACTGAACGCACACTCCTCATCGGTGGCGCCAACGCCCAGCGCACACTCGGATGCACCCTTGATCTGATACATCTCGGCCAGGGGTTCGCGACGCTTGCGCAGCCGCCATCCCTCGTCGTCGTAACTTCCACCGTCCCAGGTGTAGCGGCTGTAGAAGAGGCCCCATCCCTTGTTCATGTTGTGGGGGATCGTGAGGAAGTCGCAGTCACCCGTGCAGGTGTCCTCCAGGCCGCGCCAGAGGTCGATGGCATTGCCCACGTCCAGGGATGAGATGGCGTGCTCGGGCAAGTCGCTGCCATTGAAGAGCACGTTGCGATGGTGTTTGCCGGAGTCCGGGAGAACGGGTGAGTATTCGTAGGCGGCGAAGGTCGTGAGCACGCCCGGTTCGTTGTGGGCATCGGCCACGGCGATGTAGCGGGCCCAGTCACTTCGGGCATCTCGCTCGCAGCGCTCGACGCCGCCTTCGCCTCGGGAGCAGATCGGAACGGCGCTTCGATCGTTGGGTTCGCGTTTCCTGGGTCGATACACGCCTGCCGGCACGCTGGGGTCGGGCTGGATTTCCTGAGCGCGCGTATTCGCGAGCCCGCGGATCAGCTGGAAGGTGGCGACGTTGGGCGTTTCCATCACCGAGCAGTTGAGAGACTCGAGCCACGTGAGGTTCGCGTCGCCACAACGCGTTCGGCTCCCGAACCCCTCGGCATGGTCCGTGATGGCGACGAAATCGAGCGGGTGCGAGAGCTGCATCCGCTCTCCGCCATCGCTGCGAAGCGCCTCGCCCTTCGCAAAGCGATAGGCATCCTCGATGGTGAGCGTGGTCCCGAAGAGCTTCGCGTCGAAGCTCTCGTGGGTATGCACGTGGGTATCGCCCCAGTAGACGTTCTTGAGGGGGTTCATCGGCTGGACGACCAGCGGCTCTGGCACAGGTGCATCGACCTTCGAATCGTCCTGGAGCGCATAGTCGGCGGGCGCGCTCTCGCGCCCATACAGTCGATCGGCGTTCTGGAAATTTCGGCCGATCGTGAACCACGCGATGGCGGCAGCGAGCACGAGCAGGCCCAGGAACCCAAGCAGGATCTTCTTCAGCATTTCGTCTCCAAAGGATTCACGAGTCGTCCGTCCGGTACCAGATGGGTGAGGACCAGGCGCGCTCCATCACCGTCGTGGGCAGGTCACTTCGCGGCTCGACGCCGGCGCGAACCGCCTCCCAGGTGGACCAGCGGCAGGTCGGGTTCTCGAGTGCGCGCACGTAGTAGAACGCTTCCTGATCGGCCTGGAACTCCGGGTCTTCCCAGAGTGTTCGCAACTGCATGGCACCGGCGTCCGGGTCGAACGAGCAATCGGCGAGGTTCACCCGCGCACCGTTGTCGGGACAACGATGGGTCGCGGGATCCACTGCGAGGCCACCCGAGCAAGCCACGTCGAAGACCTTTTCGTGGCTCGTGCCGCCTTCCTCCCAGCCCTTGATCACCTGCACGCGTTGCAGCGGTGCGGCCACCGGATCGGCCAGCGCCCACACCCAGAAACGCGGTGCGCGGTTGGTGTCTGCCGCGAGGTCGGCACCCATCGTGACGCCCTCGGCGTAGGCGCGGGCCAACCCGTCGGGCGCGTCGAGCAGAGCGTCGTCGAAGTCGTACCCCGCGAAGAAGCGCAGCCTGATTCGCGGGCCCGAGGTAGCGAAGGTCTCCTTGCGACGGAACGCCTCGTAGATCGCCTCACGTGTGTTCTCCTCGGCCCAGACCGCCGTCAGCCCCGAAGCGCCCCAGAACTCGAAGGAACTGAATTCCAGATAGGTCGTGCCGTCGACTTCGTTCACGAGCTCGGGAGCAACGGTGCGGAGGGCCAGCCCGAGCAGCCGACCGGCGGGAATCGATCCGCGTCGCTCGGGTGTGCCATCGATCAGACCCGTCTTCGAGAAGTAGGTCTCCTCGCGATCGGATCCGCCGCCCACGTGGGTGTCGGTCGAGCCGATCAAGCCGAACTTGTAGGGGTTCGCCACGCCACCGGCCGCGACTTCGAGGCCTGTGCGGTAGGCCTCTCGCACGTAGCTGCCCTCGGGTTGGCTCGGCCTCTTCGTCCCAACCCGGTAGGGCATGATCTCGAAGCCGGCCCACTCGTCCGTGTCGGAGAGAAGAGGGTGGGTCTCCGACGTGCCCTTGACCTGTGTCACCTCGACCAGCGGCTCGTTGCGCATGCGCTGTGCGGCGTACGCCTCGTCGATCGGCTCACCGGCCCAGTTCACGCGCTTGAACATCGCGCCGTTCGAGCCGTTCGAGTTGTGGGGGATGGCGAGCGATTCGATGCCCTGTGCTCGTAGCGCATCCATCCAGTCCCAGAGGCCTTCGGGGTTCCGTGAGTTGAGTCGGGAGAAGGGCAGCTCGGGCAGATCGTCCGTGCCGCGGAAGATCACGTTGCGATGCAGATTACCGCGCTCGCTCGTCGACGAGGTGTATTCGTAGCCGGCAAAGGCCGTGAATCGGCCCGGCACGTAGGCCTCATCTGCCGCCTCGATCGTGTCGCGCCAGGCGGATTTCGATATGTCATCGATTTCCTGCTGCTCGACTTCTCCTGCCGCGATTCTCTCGATGAAACCCGACACGAGCCTGCTGAACACCTTGGCGCGCGTGGAGAGGCTCATGATGCCACGGTTGTCCGGCGCGTTCAGGTCGTGGATGAAGTCGGTGACCGGCAGCCTCGAGAGCTCGGAGCTGGTGTCGGCGGCCTCCTTCGCGACACCGAGGAACATGGCGTGGTCGGTCACGGCATAGAAGTCGAGAGGACGGCTCAGCTTGATCTCGTAGCCCACTGGGTGCTGGATCGCCTCGCCCTTGGCATAGCGGTAGGCGTCGCGGGGTGTCGCTTGGGTGCCGAATGCGAAGGCATCGAAGGAGTACTCGGTGTGGACGTGCAGATCGCCGTAGTAGACATTGCGCTCGGGGTTCGCCTCCGGTCGCAGGGACATCGTGCCCATGTTCGGCTCGAACACCACGTTGTCCACCTGAAGCCGGCTCGGCTGGCCCGAGCTGACCTCGCTCGCCGTCTGAGCGTCCTCGATGTCCTCGCAACCTGACGAGGCGAGCACGCATAGCAAAGCGAGGGATCCGATGCTGAGGATCTGTGTACGATGGCTCATGATTCAGGGCTCCCTGATGCGGATCTCGCTGGAGTCCGCGGGCAGATCGAAGGTGTGCAGGTCGCGCGTGAGGATGACCTCGTCGGGCAGCCCGCGCAGGAACATTCTCTCGGTCAGCGCGTTCGGGACCGGCACCAGGTGGTACAGTGCGAGACGCTTGATGCCTGCCTCGGCCGCGCGGGCCGGCAGCAACGTCACGTCGGCGTGATAGTCGATGACGTCGGTCATGATCCCTGACACTGGCAGGCCGAGTTCCGTCGCGGCTTCGATCATCGGGTCGAGCAGGGTACGTGACAGCGCGTCGTGGAGGAGGAGGTCTGCGGCCTTTGCGGCGGTGAACAGGCCGTCGGCGGCGTTGGAATCTCCGGAGATGACCACCGACCGGCCCCGATAGTCGACCCGGTAGCCCACCGCAGGCTCGATGGGCGGATGCTCGACGGCGAACGACGTGACGGTGAGGAGGTCGTCCTGCCAGACGACCTCGCCCGGGTCGAACACTTGAGCCCGCATCGCGCCGCGCTCGGGAGGCAGCCGCGCTGCGCCGTGATGGGCCGTGCGGTAGCCACGATCCAGCCCATAGGCGGCGTTGAATCCATCCACTACTGATTGCACCCCGGGTGGGCCGTAGACGTCGAGTGGAGCGGGTCGGCCCTGTACCCAGGAGGCCAGGTTCACGTCCGGCAGCGCGGCAATATGATCCGAGTGGAAGTGGGTGAGGAAGACGCCGTTGATGCGCGCCATGGGCAGCTGGGCCTGGGCCATCCTGAGGGGTGAGCGCGCGCCGACGTCGAACAGAAGAAAGTGCTCTTCGGTGACCACCGCGATGCAGGCCTGGGCGCGCTCGGGATCCCGGCCGAGCGGCGACGCGCTGCCGCAGACGATGACGCGCATGCCGTCCAGAGGTGCGGGCGCCTGTCCCAGAACGGCGGTCGCTGCGCGCTTGAAGACCGCGTCCTGGGCGGCGGGCACGTTGAGTACCAAAGCAGCGGCCGCGCTGATCAGCACGACCAAGGCGACCACGACGGAGAAGAGCTTTTTCAAGACTTGGCCTTCTTCAACATTTCCTCTCCCCTGAGTCGTCGCGGGCCTTGCTCACAGCGATAGATATTATTAGCGTTTCGCTAAATCCACTGAGGCGAGTGTGACCGTCGGCCGGTCCTCTTGCAAGCCAGGCCGGAGAAGGCGAATCGATCGATGGCCACGAAGACAAAGCAAAATCGGGCCGAAACCGAGCGTCGACTCATCGATTCCGCCCTCGACCTCATCCGACGCAACGGCGTGCTGGCCGGTCTCAATCTCCGCGAGGTCGCCGACGGTGCCGGGGTCAATCGTGGCAACATCTACCACTACTTCGGCTCGAGACGGGAGCTGCTGCGCGCGGCGATTGCTCGTCGCTTCGAAGCGGTGGCCGAATCTCTGATCGCCGACAGGCGGGGCGCCTCCTTCGTCGAGCGGAGGCTTCGGGCCCTCCGGCCGACCGACACGATCCACGACAGCCAATTGCGCGCTCTGCTCGTCATCGACGGTGACGACACCGTCGACCCGATGCCGCGATACGAGGAGATGCTCAGCCGCCTGCGCCAGGACGTCATCGACGGGGATATCGATCGTGCCCACGATCTCGAGGCGCTGCAGGTGGCGATCTCAGCGCTGCTCCGTGGCTACCGCATCTTCCGTGAACCGTACGCGAAGCGCATCGGTACCGACGCGGACGACCTCGACCAGCGGGTTGCCGAGATCGTACGCACCTGGCTCGAAGCGATGGCAGGGCCACCGGCTGCTAGCCAGCGCGACGAGGAGTCATGACGAACGAGGGGCCGGGGGGAGAAGAGCTGCGCGCCACTGCCGAGGGCATCGCCGCAGATTCGATCATGGACGGCGACGAAGAGAACCGCGGCAGGTCTGGGGATCGAGACAGCAGGAATCAGTCCGAAGACGCTCTCCGCGTCCCATCCGGACGGCTGAGACGCGGAAGACATCTAAGCCATTGACTTACTACGCCAATGGCTTAGTCTGTAGCCTGTGGAGTTTGAGTGGGATGAAGCGAAGGACGGCAGCAACCAGCAGAAACACGGAGTCTCATTCGCAGAAGCTCGCAGACTCTTCGAATCTGGTGTCGACTACCTCGAGATATTCGACGCTGAGCATTCGGATGTCGAAGACCGTTTCATCGCGATCGGCCCCATCGATTGAGGACTCGTGGTCGTCGTCTACACGGAGCGGGATGAAGAACTCATCAGAGTCATCGGCGCGCGGTTGGCGAACAAGCACGAACAATCCTTGTACCACTCACATGTGGGAGCAAATCAATGACTGACATCCCCGAACTGACCGACGAGCAGCTCCACCGAGCGATCCCTGCCCGCCTCCGAAAGCGGCTGATGCAGGGACTCTTCGAGTCCGGAGAGGACATCGTGGCACTGAGGAAGTTCGTTGGCCTGACGCAGGAAGAATTCGCTCAAGCCATCGAAATCAGCGTTCATACCCTGCGGAACTGGGAGCAGGGTCGACGGAAGCCAGAAGGACCCGCGGTCGCGCTCCTTCGAATCGCAGCGCGACACCCGAGGATCATTCGTGAAAACCTGAAGTCAGCCGCCTGACTGAAGACGCGTGGCCCATGGCGCGCCCGGCACGCCTCGAACGTGCGACCCCCAGTTCCGCAAGGCGCCGCGGCGAAGTGGGAACGCCCCGAAACCCAAGGGCTTCAGGGCGTTGGGCGGTTCGGGGAGCGGGCGTCTTGAGGCGTTTCAGGCCGAACGACCCACAGGAATCCCCGCACCCTGCGGGTTTCCGCGAAGACAAGAACACCCGAGGTCTAGCGGTATCCTGTCGGGCGATCGATTGGCGATCCGCAGAGAGGGGGCGGCCATGGACATCACCGTGCTTCAGATCCACATCGTCGCAGCGAGCGCCTGGATGGGCCTGATTGCTGCGGAGGTCGTGGTCGAGTTGCTGGCCCACGACATGGCGACCCGCCGTTTCGTGGCCGAGGCCCACAAGCGGATCGACCTCTACTTCGAAGCGCCCCTGGTCGGCATCGTCCTGCTGACGGGATCCGTCCTCTTCTACCGCTTGTGGCCCGGTGCGACGCCGCTCTTGATCGTGAAGGTCGTGGCCGGACTGATTGCCGTCCTCTCCAACCTCGTGTGCATCCGTTGGGTCGTGCAGCGTGCACGAGCCACCGACGAGGGCGAGTTCTTCGAACTCGCCAAGAAGGTCTCGTGGACCGGATACACGATCCCCTTCGGATTGCTGGCCCTGGGGATCGGACTGTATGGCGCTCGCTAGGCGGCGCATGTCGGCGCGGTACCCGCTCCGCCGAGGGCCGGATGCTAGTCGTTTGATCCGAAGGCGTGCCGGAGTGCGTCGATCATCGAACGGCGAAATCGGACGGTAGCCGAAGCCTTGGGGAGAATGCCGTCGAAGCCGTGGAAGACCCCTTCGACTACGAGCGTTTCGCAAGGGACGCCGGCGCTTCGGAGCGCCTCACCATACGCCACGTCTTCGTCGTGAAAGAGATCGAGATCGCCAACGCCGATCCACGTCGGCGGTAGCCCGGCGAGATCTTTGTTGCGCGCCGGCGCTGCCATCGGGCTGACGTCCGGGTCGCCGGGCGCGCGACCGAGATAGGCAGCCCAGCCGAGATGGTTTCCGCGATTGTTCCACAGGCGGAAGCCGCTTTCATCGATGTCGGTCCGAAGCGCCGTGCGATCGTCCAACATCGGGTAGACCAATGCCTGCATCACGGGGCGAACCTCGGCGCGCTCGCGAGCCAGCAGAGCGAGTTGCGCCGCGAGGCCTCCGCCCGCGCTCGCGCCAGCGATCGCGATGCGATCGGCATCGACGTCGTCGCGTGAAGCCAGCCAGACGAGGGCCTCGTGGGCGATCTCGAGCGCGGCAGGAAACCGATGGCCAGGGGAAAGGGGATACTTCGGAGCCGCCACGACCACGCCGAGTTCATCCGCCAGGCGGCGGCACAGCGCGTCATCCTGACTGGGAGAACCGCCGATGAAGCCACCGCCGTGAAGCCACAGGATGGCGGGGGATCGCCGACCGTCGCCGTTCTGCGGGCGATGCACGCGGACGGTGGTCGAACCGACAGGCTCGACCGAGACGAGCGGATTGCTCCGCAGTCGGGTCGCCGCGGATCCGAGCGCCCCTAGTGATATGATTCATAAATAAAGGGCACTATTGGACTATCCACGTTACCCTCGCGGCGAACGGCCAGAGGGGCACGATGCGGGTCGCAGCCGAGATTCACCTCAGCAAGAGCCAGCGGGCGACGCTTCAGCAATGG
>JAAETT010000241.1 GCA_024228115.1 bacterium | reverse complement strand
GATGATCCTCGGGAAGCCAATCCCGAAGCGAGGGCGGCAGGAGAAGCGACTGGTCCGGCTCGTAGCGTCGAAAGTCTCGCGGCATGGCTCACTCTAGCGAGACTCACCCCTCAATGGCCCTCTGCCGCGCAGACTCCTAGAGGAACGATTCTCCCTCGGGAGGCCCCATGCCCGATCCGACGATCCTGAACTGGGAAACGCTTACGAAGCATCAGTTCGACCAGCTCGACCGAAGCCGCTGTTGTGTCCTGGTGACCTGCTCCCCCCTGGAGGTCCATGGCCCCCATCTTCCCTTCGGCGCGGATGCGTTCGAAGGGGAGGGATTGGCGGAACGCATGCTTCGTCATCTTCCGGAGCGACACCTCGATCGGGTCTTCCTGAAGATTCCGTTCTGTTATGCGGCGTCCGATCCGGTACCCCAGCCTGGCTCGCTCTCGTTTCGGCCCTCCACGACGATCGCCTTCCTCGAGGATCTGGGTCGCTCGCTGGCCGCCCAGGGGTTCCGCGACATCCTCGTTTCCAACTTCCACGGGAGCCCGCGCCACTTCCTTTCGATCGAGACGGCCTGTGACCGGGTGAGCCGAGAGCGTGACGTCCGCATGGTGTCGGTTTTCTCGGTCGTCGTGGGGCGTCTCACCAGTGGAAGCTCCGAGCTCGATTCGGTCCTCGGCGAGATCCCGGGGGTGAATCCCGAGGATCTCGTGGGGGATACCCACGGCGGCCTGGTGGAGACCTCGCAGCTTCTGGCACTACACCCCGGTTGGGTCGACCCGGCCTACAAGGAACTACCTCGGCGTACCGTGGAAACCTGGCTGGCCGAGAAGGGCGAAGCACGCAGCAAGCCGGAGGGAGGAAAGCTCGCCGCCGTGCCGGCCATGCTGCGCGCGTTCAAGGGCACCATCCGCTTCTTTTCCGAGGAGACCTACTCGGGAGCTCCTGCCACCGCGTCTGCTGAGCTGGGCGAGCGCTTCCTCGATGTCCTGTCGGAAAACGCGGCTGCGGCTGTGAGTGAGATCTGGGACGGCACGCTTCCTCGAGAGGAATGGCACTCTCCGGTCTGGAAACTTCGTTTCCTCTTCGTGCACCCCTGGATGGTCCGCATCTTGAACCGCCTCATCGGAGTGCCCCGCACGATCTCCTGAGAGATGACGGTGCGCTAGCGAGCGGCATGGGCCGAGAGAGCGGATCCCTTGGGATCCGGAGGTTTCTCGAATCGAAGACCGTGAAGACGGTCTTCTGAGACCCTGCGGCCGTTAGGCGGAGGCTTGCGCCGGATCACCCATGGGCAGTTGCTCGAGGGCTGCCGTGTCCGCATCGCCGCCCTCGAGTACCCAGGCATCCGGGTTGGCGAGGATCTTCTCCACCAGGGCCTGGTGGAGCGCATGGCCACCGCGCACGGCCGTGATATGGCCGGCAATGGGAAGGCCTAGCAGGGAGATATCGCCAATCAGATCGAGGATCTTGTGGCGCACGAACTCGTCGGACCAGCGCAGGCCGTCGTCGTTGAGCACGTTGTGGTCGTCCATGATGACCGTGTTGTCCAGGTTGCCGCCTCGACCCAGGCCGTTGCGCCACAGGGTCTCGACCTCGCGCAGGAAGCCGAAGGTGCGGGCGCGGCCAATCTCGCGCTCGAAGGTTTCGCCATTCACGTCCAGCTCGCTGAGGCTCTGGCGACCGATGGCGGGATGAGCGAAATCGACCGAATAGGTGACACGGAGCGAGCGAGCAGCCTCGATGCGAATCGATCGATCGCCGTCGCGCACTTCGAGAGTCTCACGCATACGCAGCAGACGGCGGGGTGCGTTCTGGTCGAACAGACCCGCAGAACGGATCAGGAAGACGAAAGAGGCTGCACTGCCGTCCATCACGGGGATCTCGGGGCCATCCACCTCGATCCGGGCGTTGTCCACGCCCAGGCCGTAGAGAGCCGAAAGCAGGTGCTCGACCGTGCTGACCGTGGCGTCGCCGCGGCCGAGGGTCGTCGCCATCACGGTAGAGGTCACGGAATCCCGGCGGGCCGGAATCTCCACCGGATGGGCCAGATCGCTGCGCACGAAGACGATGCCGGTGCCGGCCCGAGCCGGATGCAATGTAAGCTGGACCGGAGCGCCGGTGTGCAGGCCGATCCCGGTGCAAGAGATCTTCTCTGCAATGGTTCGCTGACTCACTCGGTCCCCCCTCGCGGCCTTGGAGCCGCTCCCCGCGGTAGGGAAAGCAAGCGTCGTGCCAAAGGAGCCCAAAATGAGGCTCTCTAGATGAAGATCTGATTGATGAGCGAAACCAGAGCGTTAGCGTGACGGATCTCACAACTCGAGCTGCCTGGATGGGCAAGCTGGCCCCAACCCTCCCGAATCGAGTGATATTTCTATCACAAGCGTGACCAGTGGATCACGCTTGTGTCGGGGTTTTGGCCGGGAAGGCCCAGGTTTTGCCGGGCTCGAGGACCTAGTGATATGATTCATAAATAAAGGGCACTATTGGACTATCCACGTTACCCTCGCGGCGAACGGCCAGAGGGGCACGATGCGGGTCGCAGCCGAGATTCACCTCAGCAAGAGCCAGCGGGCGACGCTTCAGCAATGG
>JAAETT010000240.1 GCA_024228115.1 bacterium | reverse complement strand
CCATTGCTGAAGCGTCGCCCGCTGGCTCTTGCTGAGGTGAATCTCGGCTGCGACCCGCATCGTGCCCCTCTGGCCGTTCGCCGCGAGGGTAACGTGGATAGTCCAATAGTGCCCTTTATTTATGAATCATATCACTAGGTCGCCAATCCCAGTGAACGTCGCGGTCCCAGCCCCGGCTGCTGCGCTGAAGAGAAGCGCCGAGGCGCAGGCCAAGATCGCGCATCGAAGACGCGGGGCCGGCCGTTGCTGGGTGGAGCCCTTGGAGCGGGCTGGAGCGCTAATGGGAAGAAACCGGGATCGGCGGCAACTGCGCATGAGATCACTCCTCCGAGTTGGAGAGACCCTACCACGTGGCTCGAGAGAATGAGCAAGAGCGCCCCAACGGCCTCTGGGGTGGACTGGCGGTCGCCCCAACTCCATCAAGAGGTCGCGCGAGCCGCTCCATCTCTGAGGGGAAATCCCCGCCCCAGAGCCAACTGGAATGGGTCTGCGATGCCGTGGCATCTCCATTAGCCTCCCCCGAATGAAGAAGGCCGCCCGGATCACGGCTGCAGTGTTCTTTGGCTATGTGGGGCTGGCCCTGGCGTTCGACGCCTTTATCGGCGTCAGCCAGATTGCGCTCGGTGGGCTCGAGGGTGTCCTGCGCACGATCGACGAAGAGGGCGAGGTCCACGAGACACGCATGATCGTGCTCCAGGATGGCGAGGTCACCTGGGTGCAATCCGGCCACCACTTCCGTGGCTGGTACCACCGCCTCGTGCGCAACCCAGAGGTCGAACTGGTCATTGGGGACGAGGTTCAGCCCTACCTTGCTGTGCCGCTCGACGACCCTGCGTTGCGGCTGCGGAGTTGGAACGCGAATTGCGAACCGTTGCGCTCGGGGGCCAAGGATTGCGCATGGGGAGGGGAGCCCGTCATCTCATCGGAGCCTTGGTCGGATGGTTCGTGCTGGCCGCGAGCGCCGGCCACGCCATCGACCTGTGGGATCGCAAGGTCCAGGTCCACGGCTTCTACGATTTCCAGGTTCGCGCCATCGCTGATGACCTGAACGCGGCAGACGACTTCGACGTCAGCCAGATGGCCCACGTGCTCAACCTGGAGATCGAGGCTGACGTCGCTCCCGCCGGCTTCGGCCCGTTCGATAAGATCTCCGTCTTCACCCGCATCGAAGCCCGCTATGACTGCGTGTGGACCCGGGCCTGCGGTCTGTTCCCCAGCGTCAACGCCTACGGCGATGGTGCGAAGCGCTATCCCAAGCGCGTGCTGAACGGCCGACGTTTCGGCTACATCGGGAGTGTCTACACCGGTGATACGCGCCGCTGGCGCGCCGATCCAATCGAGACCTTCTCCTACGCCTTCAAGGACCGTCCGGAGGAGTCGCGCGTCCCCCTCGGCATCGAGCACACGGAATCCTTCTGGACGCTCTTCACCTCGCCGGGCGCCGACCAAGTGCTTGGAACCGAAGACGATCCCTCACCTTTCTACTTCGGTCGCTACTTCCAACCTGTTGGCGATCACGAGAAACCGTAGAAATCTGATCATCTAGCCGTGGTCGCGCGCGAGTGCTGGTTTCTCGTCAGAACGGCGAATCGGTGTCGGTCGGATCGGTGTCGAGTTCGCGATCGAGAGCCGCGAGGTAGTG
>JAAETT010000239.1 GCA_024228115.1 bacterium | reverse complement strand
CCATTGCTGAAGCGTCGCCCGCTGGCTCTTGCTGAGGTGAATCTCGGCTGCGACCCGCATCGTGCCCCTCTGGCCGTTCGCCGCGAGGGTAACGTGGATAGTCCAATAGTGCCCTTTATTTATGAATCATATCACTAGTTGCCATAAGGCCCGTTCTCATACATCGGCATCTAAGTATCCGGAAAATTGGATGAATTCAGGCATCCGGTGGTTCAGGCTCCACAGCGTCTGGCTGACCGGGCCATGCCGCGAGGACCTTCGCGGCGCACGACCAGTGCCGACCACGTTCTTGTGAATCGAGGTGCCAGTCCATCGGGTCCGTCGAGGGGAGCGATTGGCGGCATCCCGGACAAGGCGGGAGGGAGGTCCTCATTTTGGTATTCAACCTCGTTTCGCAGACGCCTCAACAAGGGAGAACGGTGTAGAGGTGACGACGGGGGCCGTCCGAGAGCGTTGCCAAGCCTTCGGTCAGTCGATTGCATAGTTTCTGTCGTGATTTATCCAGACCGGGGCGGACCAAGCTCTATCGCCGTCGTGTTGTTCAACCCGAACGTAGAGGAACTCGGGCGCACCAAGCGCAGGTACCGCATCGAAGGCGAGGGCCCCTCCCCCGTCCAACTCCCAGGCTTGAAGATGGCCGACGTCTGGCGATAGCTGAATCGCATTGTCCGCTGTCCGCGGGTCTACCGCCCCCCAGAATAGGTCGGCCACGAAGCTCGCGTTGGCGTCGGAAGCGTCGCTCACGGTGACAGAGCACGTGGCAGCGTCGTCCGCCGGAAGCTCGAGAACGGCGCCCATAAGCTCGCCGTTGCACTCGAACTCAAGGACGAGGTCCGAATCTTCAGTGGCGTAGGTTCGATTCTCTCGCATAGCTGTTGGCGATCACGAGAAACCGTAGAAATCTGATCATCTAGCCGTGGTCGCGCGCGAGTGCTGGTTTCTCGTCAGAACGGCGAATCGGTGTCGGTCGGATCGGTGTCGAGTTCGCGATCGAGAGCCGCGAGGTAGTGT
>JAAETT010000238.1 GCA_024228115.1 bacterium | reverse complement strand
CCATTGCTGAAGCGTCGCCCGCTGGCTCTTGCTGAGGTGAATCTCGGCTGCGACCCGCATCGTGCCCCTCTGGCCGTTCGCCGCGAGGGTAACGTGGATAGTCCAATAGTGCCCTTTATTTATGAATCATATCACTAGTTGGTCGAAGGGAGTGTCGCGATCGGCCATGCCTTCACGGGGAAGGCCGAGCACGCGTTCGGCACAGACGTTCTTCTGGACTTCGCTGGTGCCGCCGGCGATATGGAAAGCCGGTGCAAACAGGTACTCGTTCTGCCAGTAGCCGGGGCGTAGCAGCGCCTTCGGGCCCAGGGCGCGCATTGCCAGGGCATTCGCCTTCGTCATCATGCGGGCGAGGGCGAGCTTCATCACCGAGGATTCGGCGGTTGGAATCACACCGCGCCCGAGCTTCGAGACGACACGTGCGTTCAGCAACTCGAGGCAGCGGAGCTGCGAGTAGACCTCGGCCAGCTCGGCTCGCATCGCCTCGCCAGGTTGGCCGTCGCTCTCACGGACCACCAGGGCCAGAAGCTCATCGAAATGCAACAGGTTCGAGAGCCCTCCCATCGCAATGCGCTCGTTCATCAGCGTGGTCTGGGCAACCCCCCAACCCCCATTCAAGGGGCCGAGGCGTGCGTGATCAGGCACGCGGACTTCGTTGAGGAAGACCTCATTGAAATGGGAATCGCCGGTCATCTCGATCAGTGGGCGCACTTCGATGCCCGGGGAGCTCATGTCGAGCAGGAAGAAGGTGATCCCTTTGTGCTTCGGAAGCTTCGGATCCGTGCGCGCGATCAGGATGCCGAAGTGGTTGTGCTGCGCGCCGGAGCACCAGGTCTTCTGGCCACTGATGATCCAATCGTCCCCGTCGCGCACCGCTTTGGTCGCGAGGCCAGCGAGATCCGAACCGGCGCCGGGCTCACTGAAGAGTTGGCACCAGGTCTCGTCGGCCTGGAGTAGCGGCCCAAGGAAGCGCTGCTGTTGTTCAGGAGTGCCGTGAGCGATCACGGTAGGGCCGACCATGCCGATACCGACGGCGAGCATGGAGTGGCCGACACCCCGCTTGTTCAGCTCCCCGTTCCAGATGATCTGCTCGATCGGGCCCTTGCCCTGGCCGCCGTGGGCCTCGGGCCAGGTGATGGCACCCCATCCGTGGGCGGCCAGGGTCTTCTGCCAGGCCTTGTGCCGCTGGAAGACCACCTCCTGGTCGTCTCCGGAGGTGTAGCTGCCGAACTCCGTGGGGGCGTGCTCGTCCAGGAATGCCGTGGCTTCGGCCCGAAAGGCCGCCTCGGAGGCAGAATCGTTGAAATCCAAGGGGTGACACCTCGCCGCGGAAAGGCCAAAATTAGAACACGTTTCATTCTCTCTCAAGGCGCCCCGCTCCAGGGGCGGCGATCACGGAGCGAGCCGAGCGATGTACGTCGATCTGACTGACGAGCAGAAGAAGCTGCAGCGGGAGCTGCGGGCCTACTTCGAAAAGCTCGTGACCCCCGAGGTCATGGAAGAACTCCGCGGTTCCGAGGGCGGTGGCCCTGAATTCCGGCGGGTGATGCAGCAGATGGGAAAGGACGGCTGGCTGGGGATCGGCTGGCCCGAAGCCTACGGGGGGCAGGATCGCTCGGCGATCGAGCAGTACATCTTCGCGGAAGAGATCCAGCGCACCGGTTTTCCCCTTCCGTTTCTCACGCTCAGCACGGTCGGGCCGACGTTGATGAAGTTCGGAAGTGAACCGCTGAAAGAGCGTTTCCTCCCGAAGATCCTGGCGGGCGAACTGCTCTTTGCCGTTGGCTACTCCGAGCCCGATGCAGGCACGGATCTGGCTGCACTGAAGACCCGGGCGGTTCGTGAAGGCGACGAGTACGTCATCAACGGCCAGAAGGTGTTCACGAGCCTGGCGGACCATTCGGATTACGTCTGGCTGGCGGTCCGAACCGATCCCGAGGCGTCGAAGCATCGAGGTATCTCGATGCTGGTCGTTCCGCTCGACGCACCGGGCGTGAAGATCACGCCGATCTGGACGGTCTGCGGTGTGCGCACCAACGTCACCTACTACGAAGATGTCCGCGTCCCCGTCGAGAACCTGGTGGGCGTCGAGAACCAGGGTTGGTCGCTGATCACGAGCCAGTTGAACCACGAGCGTGTCTCGCTCTTCAACTACGGCCCGATGGCGGTGACCTATCGTGAGGTCGTCCAATGGGCGAAACAGGCAGACCACCCCGATGGCGGCAAGGTGGCCGACAAGCCGTGGGTGCAGCTGCGACTGGCCGAGTTCAAGGCCAACCTCGAAGTGCTGAAGCTGCTCAACTGGAAGCAGGCCTGGGATATCACCCAGGGCGGGTTGCATCCATCGATGGCGTCCACCGTGAAGGTCTTCGCCAGCGAGTTCAACGTTTCGGGCCAACACCTCCTGATGGAGGTGTTGGGCGAGGAAGGCACGATCAAAGACGGGTCACCCGGCGTGCTCCTGCGCGGCAAGGTCGAGCGCGCCTATCGTTCGGCGCTCATTCTCACCTTCGGCGGCGGGACCAACGAAGTGCAGCGCGACATCATCGCGATGGCGGGGCTCGGCATGCCCCACTACAAGGAGTAGGCGAATGGATTTTTCCCATTCGGAAGATCAAGAATCGCTCCGCGGGCTCGCTCGGGAGATCCTCACTGACCAGCTCAGCCAGGATCGCCTCCGGGCGGTGGCGACGACGGAGGATCGCATCGATCGCGAGCTTTGGACCGAGCTGGCGAAGGCCAACCTGCTCGGGCTCGCGGTTCCCGAAGAGCATGGTGGGGCCGGCTTTGGGCTCTCCGAACTGACGATCTTGCAGCAGGAAATCGGACGCAGCGTTGCGCCGGTCCCTGCCTACGCAACGCTGGTGCTGGGCGCGCTGGCCATCGACGCGTTCGGCACGGATGGTCTGCGCGCAGCCTGGCTGCCTCGGGTCGCCAGTGGCGACGCGATGCTCAGCGCCGCGATCAACCAGGGCGCGGGTGACGTCGTCACTGCACGCCACGACGGCACGGGCTGGCGCCTCGAGGGCCGCTGCTCACTCGTACCCGCTGCCCACGTGGCCCAACGCGTCCTGGTTCCGGCAGCCACCGAGGAAGGAGAACTCTCGGTCTTCCTGGTCGATCCCCGGAGCGAAGGTGCCGAGCTCGAGCGCGTGGAGACGACCGACGAGCAGCTTCGTCCCAACCTGCACCTGAAGAGCGTGCGGGTGCCCGACGCCGAGCTTCTGGGCGAGGCAGGAAGCGGGGCAGCGATCGTGGAGTGGATTCGGCAGAGGGCGACCCTATCGCTCTGCGCTCTCCAACTCGGCGTGGCGGAACGTGCTCTCGAGATGACCGCCACCTACACGACGGAGCGAAAGCAGTTCAATCGGCCGATCGGCAGCTTCCAGGCCGTGCACCAGCGTGCGGCGGATGCCTATGTCCAGGTGCAAGCGATGAAGGTCACCGTGTGGCGGGCGACTCATCTGTTGGCGCAAGGCGAGGACGCCAGGGAGATCCTGCCGATCGCCAAGTACTGGGCGAGTGTGGGCGGAGCGTCCGTCACCTATGCGGCCCAGCATCTTCACGGCGGCATCGGCGTGGATCTGGACTACCCGCTCCATCGCTACTACCTGTGGGCCCGCCAGATCGGCCTGCATCTCGGAACCGGCACGGCGCAACTCGCAAAGCTGGGCGAGCAGATCGCCGCGGGCTAGTCCCTTGTCACACCAAAAGCTGGGGGTAGAGTCGTCGCAGTTTCACGCGGGCTTGTTGGGTCGTGAATTGCCAGTCGACGCCCTTCGTCGTTCGGTTGCGATCGTCTTGCCAGGCTTGGACTTGGCGCGTG
>JAAETT010000237.1 GCA_024228115.1 bacterium | reverse complement strand
CTGGGCGACCGCATTGAGCCCGATGGCGACGAGCACGACCCCGAGGCGTCCTCACACATCCCGCGGCACCGCGGGATGAGCCTCCATGCGAGCGTCGCCGTCCCCGCACGCGACCGACGCCGGCTCGAGCGGCTCTGCCGCTATGTCGCCCGTCCTCCCCTCGCACACGATCGCCTCGGAGAGAGGCCCGATGGACGGCTCGCCCTGCGACTCAAGACCCCCTGGAGGGACGGGACGACGCACATCCTGATGGAGCGCCACGAGCTGCTGGAGCGGCTGGTCCCGCTCATCCCACCGCCTCGAGCCCATCAGGTGCGCTACCACGGCGTGCTGGCACCCTGCGCAAGCGCCCGCGATCGCGTCGTGCCCGGGCCGCGGCCCCCCTTGGCCAAGGCCCAGGCACAAGCACCGCTGCCCGACGAGCGCCAGAGTCTGCCCCATGGACGGCCGGGGCATCCGAACCAGGGACCCCCCACCCGCGAAGACCCGGCCCCGCTAGGCGGAGCCGACTTCACCTCCGATCCCCTGGCCCGCGCTGAACCGGCTCGCGGGGACCCGGGCGCAGTGGACCCACCCCACTCGGGTCAAAATGCTGCACCTGCCCGCCGCGCTCCGCGGCGAACTGCCTGGGCCGATCTCCTACAGCGTGTCTTCGAGGTCGATGCGCTTTGCTGCCCCCGTTGCGGCGAGCCGATGCGCCTTCTCGCTGCCATCGAAGACCCCGACGTGGCCCGCAAGATTCTCGAGTGCCT
>JAAETT010000236.1 GCA_024228115.1 bacterium | reverse complement strand
CGAAATCGAACCTGAGTGAGCATCTACGGGACGCAGCAGTCAGCCGGCTCCTAGTTCCCCACTCCGCCATCCGCATCATGGAAGCCATGAACGACATCCCGGGCAACATGCACCCCTACCCCGATGGTCTTCAGCCCCCTGCCTGGCTCTCCCCGCCGCAGTTGCCGTCTTGGCTTCAGCAGTTGCCGGCTGATTACCGGCTCGACATCGACGATATTATGGGCGTCCACGACGTTTCACGAGGTAAGGCCCCGGTCAACCTGGAGAGCGGTACGGCCCTGTCTATCTTGGCCGAGCTCGACGGCACACCGGTCGGGCGTCTGCTCAAGGAAGGCTCGGGGATGTTCGGACGCATGGCGTCCATGGTCCTGGAGATGCAGGAGAAGTTCGCCAAGACCAAGCGGATTGCTGTCATCGATACCGGGGAGAGCCCCCTCTCGATTGAGTGGGAGGGCAAGGACATCGCTGGTCAGTACAGCGCCAAGGTCCCGCTGGACAGTGTGATCCCCCGTAGTCGAGCGGCCATGCAGCAGATGGGCATGAAGTTGCTGGAGATGGGGCGGATCGAATCCATGGAGGACTTCGCCCGCTTCATCGAGATGCCGGGCCGCCGCCACCTGGTCAACGCCATGAACCCTCATGTGGCCAAGGCTCGCCGGGAGAACTCGGCCATGGCTCGGGGAGAGG
>JAAETT010000235.1 GCA_024228115.1 bacterium | reverse complement strand
TTGATGTTAAGGTCATTTGCTTGACAGTTTCAACGCGAAAGATTAATTTAGTCGGCGCACAAATTAGGAATAATTTTTTTTCCCAAGTTGATATACTAAGGTCGACCAGTGTTCTATTTGTTCGCCATTCGGAGTGCCCCTTTCGCTTTTATGAATACGCCGCCCTGACGATTACTGTGCCCCTTGGTTTTTTGGAATACGCCGCCCTGACGATTTGAAGCAGAGTGCCCCTTGGTAAGTAAGTTAGCTATTATAAAAAATCTGAGTTTTTCGAATACTAGGGGGTTTTTACCGGGGGTTGTTTTTTAGACCATGGCCCTAACATTCAGTCGGCAAGTGCATTATCAAGTGCACTACCAAATGTCTCAGACAGCCCAGGACTACGTGGTGACCAACCACGTGCAGAGCGAAGAATACTACGAGGGTATTTTCCGGCCCGACGTGGAGAGCTGGGAAAATTTGGTGGGGGAAACGATAGCCCACGGACGCAACATGCGAGCGGTGGAGGACGACGACGGACGCTGGTTCCAACACTACGAATTGCGTTTCGACTATGAAATAGGTTATCGTCTACGCCCCTACCCCATGCCCACCCTACCCCTAAACATAGTTCGGGTGGTGATAAACCAAGAGGGGTGGGTAGTGAAGGGGTTCCCTAGCGGGTACCAATTCGTCGACTCGGATTCGGAGTCGGATGATGATGTGGACGTGGACGACGACGTGGGCTACGATACCGAGTAGACGAATTGGTGG